>JAITFE010000063.1 GCA_031281585.1 Bifidobacteriaceae bacterium
GTGACGGAGGCGGCGGCGCCGGCGAAGACAACCCGCTCCAGGAATTGCGAGAGGCTAAGTCCGTCCGCCGCGGCCTCGAGGTAGCGGGCCAGCAACGCGATCCCCCAGGCCCCGCCCTCGCTGGCCGAGGCGGCCACGCCGACCGGCGCGCCGATGGCCGCCGCCAGCAGCCGTTCGGCCACGCCCCGAGTCTTGAAGATGCCGCCATGGCCGTACATCGCCTCAATGGTGACACCCTCGTTGGCCAGGACCCTCATGCCGAGAGCCAGCGCGGCGAAGGCCGCGTATAGCTGCGAGCGCATGAAGTTCGCCAAAGTCAGCCGTGAATCGGGGGTGCGCGCGACCAAGGGCCGGCCCTCGGCCAGTTCGATCACCGGCTCGCCGGACAAGAGGTTGTAGGCGAGGAGCCCACCGCCGTCCGGCTCGCCCGCGAGGGCCGCTTGGAACAGGACCTCAAAGACCCGGTCGGCGTCAACCGCCGGGCGGGAACGGGGCGCGGCCTCGCCGCCAATCCCGGCGCCCGCACCGCGACCGCCACCGGCACCGGCACCGGCAGGAGACCCGTCCCCGTGCCCGGAGCCAACCTCACCCGCCCCGCCGCCGGCGCCAACACGAGACCCATCCTCCGGCCCGGAGCCAACGACACCGGCGCCGCCCAAGGCGTCAGCGAACTCGCCGAACAGGGACGCCCAGGCGCCCAGTTCGCTGGCGCCGTTGTTGCAGTGGACCATGGCCACCGGGTCGCCGGCCGGCGTGGTCACCAGGTCCAGTTCGGGGTGCGGCCGGGCCAGGGCCTTGTCCAGCACCACCATTGCGAAGATCGAGGTCCCCACAGAGACGTTGCCGGTCCTGGGCGCTATCGCGCCGGTCGCGACCATGCCCGTGCCCGCGTCCCCTTCCGGCGGGCACAATGGAATGCCGGCTTCCAGCAGTCCGGCCGGGTCCAGCCGCGCCGCGCCCGCACGCGTCAGATGACCCGCCTCCTGGCCAGCCAGTTTGACCTCCGGCAGGAGTTCGCGCAGCGGCCGGTCCACCGCCCCCAACGAGTCGAACAACGCCAGCTTGGCGGCGTCCCAGTCGCCCGCCGCCGAGTCGATTGGGAACATCCCCGAGGCGTCCCCAACCCCGATCACCTTGCGCCCGGTCAGCTGCCAGTGCACGTACCCGGCCAGGGTCGTGATGAAGCAGACCGCGGGCACATGCGGCTCGCCGCCCAGGGCCGCCTGGTACAGGTGCGCCACCGACCAGCGCAGCGGGATGTTGAACGCGAACAACTCGCTCAGCGCGGCGGCGGCCGGGCCCGTGTTCGTGTTCCGCCAGGTCCTGAACGGCGCCAGCAACTCCCCCGCCGCGTCGAACGCCAGATAGCCGTGCATCATCGCGCTGACGCCGATTGCCCGGCAACGCCGCAACTGGGCGCCGTGGCGTTCCCGGACATCCATCGCCAAAGCGGCGTAGGCGCCTTGCAGCCCGTGCCAGACCTCGTCCAGCCCGTAGGTCCAGAGGCCGTTCCGGTAGTGGTTCTCCCAATCGTGGGCGCCGGTCGCCCAGACCGCGCCGTCCGGCCCGATCAGGCACGCCTTGATCCGCGTGGAGCCCAGTTCAATGCCGAGGTAGCTTTCGCCACGCTCAATTTGGGCCCCCACTCGCCCGATGCCGCCGTCCACCCCGCCCGGACCTTCCCCAGTTCCAGTTACAGCCATTTCCGTCCTCCTTGACTCCGCGCGCCCCTTGGGGCTGCGCCTTGTTTCCGCCGGTTCGCCCGCGCCGACCGACTCATTCCGCCCTTGGCGCCGCGCCCGGTCCCGTCCCTTTCGGCCTAGGGCGGGGGCCGCGCCGGGCGTTGAAATCCGGCCGGCCTGGCCACCTGGTTCCCCGGCCCACAGCGCCGAACCAGTCTTTGGGTTGGGCGAATCGGTCCATGGTCAGACCGCCCCATCGTGTTGGTTCCGCATAAGACTCAAGACTACGCTTGAGGCGGCGTTGCGTTAGCGCTAACATTGCGAGCGGATCAGGCGCCTCGGGCGCCGGAAAGGTGGCGGGGTGGGCGTTGTTCCGGCGGCCGCGAGGGCCCAGATAGAGGCGTTGCGCGCGGAGGTGTCCCACCTGCACGCTGAACTCCCCCGCTGGGGGCTGGTGGTCTGGACGGCGGGCAACGTCTCCGCCCGGGTGCCCGGCCACGACCTGATGGTGATCAAGCCGTCCGGGGTCGCCTACGACGAGTTGACGCCGGAGAACATGGTGGTGACCAACCTCGAAGGCGAGGTGGTGGACGGGGCGGGCAAGGCGTCATCGGACACTGCGTCCCACGCCTACGTCTACCGGCACCGGCCGGACGTGGGCGGGGTGGTCCACACCCACTCGACCTACGCGACGGCGTGGGCGGCCCGGCGCGAGCCCATACCGTGCGTGCTGACCATGATGGGGGACGAGTTCGGGGGTCCCATCCCGGTGGGCCCATTGGCGCTGATCGGCGACGACTCGATCGGCCGGGGCATTGTCGAGACGCTGGCGGGCTCGCGGTCCCCGGCGGTGCTGATGGCCAACCACGGCGTGTTCACCATTGGCGCCACCGCCAAAGCCGCGGTCAAAGCGGCGGTGCTGACCGAGGAGGTCGCGCGCACCGTGCACATCGCCCGCCAACTGGGCACGCCGGTCCCGCTCGGCGACGGAGACGTCGACCGTCTTTACGACCGCTACCAGAACGTCTACGGGCAGTAGCCCGGGCGTCGGATTTGAAAGGAAGACCAATGGAGGTTTGGCTCGTCACGGGCTCGCAGCATCTGTACGGGCCGGAGACCCTGGCGCAGGTGGATGACAACTCGCGGCGGATCGCCGCCGCGTTGGACGGTGCCCTGCCCCTCAAGGTTGTTTGGAAACCCGTGCTGACCAGCAAGGAAGCGATCACGCGCACGTTGGTGGAGGCGAGCGCCGACCCGGACTGCGCGGGGGTGGTCGCGTGGATGCACACGTTCAGCCCGGCCAAGATGTGGATCAACGGGCTGGAGGCGCTGGCCAAGCCGCTGGCGCACCTGCACACCCAGGCCGACGCGGCCCTGCCGTGGGTGACAATCGACATGGACTTCATGAACCTCAACCAGGCCGCGCACGGCGACCGCGAGTTCGGGTACATCGAGGCGCGCCTGGGCGTGCGGCGCACCGTGATCGCGGGTCACGTCTCCAACCCGCGCGTGACGGCGCGCCTCGCCAGTTGGGCGCGGGCGGCGATCGGCTGGCAGACTGCCCGGAACCTGTCCGTAGTCCGGTTCGGGGACAACATGCGAAACGTGGCCGTGACCGAGGGCGACAAGGTCGAGGCGGAGCGGGTCTTCGGCGCGGACGTCAACACTTTCGCGGTGAACGACCTGGTGGCGGCCGTCGACGCGGCGCCAGAGCCAGATGTCGACGCCCTGGTCGGGGAGTACCTGGACCTGTATTCGGTGGCCCCGGAGTTGGCACCCGGCGGGGAGAGGCACGAATCGCTGCGCTACGCGGCCCGCCAGGAACTGGCGCTGCGGGGCTTCCTGACCCAGGCGGGCGCGGGGGCCTTCACCACCAACTTCGAGGACCTGGGCGCCCTCCGGCAACTGCCGGGGATCGCGGTGCAGCGGCTGATGGCCCAGGGCTACGGGTTCGGCGCGGAGGGCGACTGGAAGACCGCGCTGCTGGTCAAGGTCGCCAAAGCGATGGGCGCGGGCCTGCCCGGCGGGGCCTCCCTGATGGAGGACTACACCTACAACCTGGTCCCCGGCGCCGAATGCATCCTGGGCGCCCACATGCTTGAAGTCTGCCCGTCCCTGACCACATCCCGGCCGAAGGCCGAAATCCACCCGCTCGGGATAGGCGGGCGCGGCGACCCAGTCCGCCTGGTCTTCGACGCCGACCCGGGACCCGCGGTCCTGGTCGGCCTGGCCGACATGCGGGACCGTTTCCGGCTGGTCGGGAACTCCGTCCGGGTGATCGCCCCGCATCAGCCAATGCCGCGCCTGCCCGTGGCCCGCGCGGTCTGGGAACCAGAGCCGGACCTGGCTACCAGCGCGGAATGCTGGATCACCGCCGGCGGCCCGCACCACACGGCCATCTCCACCGCCATCACGGCCGTCGAATGGGCCGAATTCGCCGAAATGACCGCCACCGAATTCGCCCTGATCGACTCCACGACCGCTTACCCGGCCTTCCGGGACCAACTCCGCTGGAACCAGGCCTACCACCGCCTGGCCCGCGGCCTATGACCCGAAATCGCCTCCCAGTCCGGTTCCCGGACGCCGCGAAGGGGAAAGCCCCGCACCGGACGTGACGTTCGCCCCAGCGCCCCGACCGGCGGCGATGCCGTGCTTCCGGGCAAGGTGCCGTCCCCGTTTCTAGGCCGATTCGCGAGGGATCAAACGCGGGGGGACCATTGCCGGCAACCCGGCCGGCGGCGGGGAGGATGCGAGTTGGCTGTCCAGGAGTTCGACCACGGTTCGGCCCAGAGTCGCATGGTCTTGGTCCACAGTCGTCAAAGGAGGCTCGGTCACATCCGAGCCGGGGATGTTGTCGAAGCCCACAATCGCCACGTCCTCCGGCACCCTCAGGCCGGCGCGTCGCAACGCGACCAGCGCGCCCATCGCCATCAGATCATTGCCGGCGAAGATCGCGTCCGGCGTCCCGGACGCGAGCAACTGTGCCGTGGCGATCAGGCCGGATTGGCCGGACCAGTCGCCACCCGCCGCAGGGCCCGGTTCCAGGCCGTGCTCCTCCAGGGTCTCAGCCCACGTCGCCGCGCGCGCCCGCGCGTGGAAGAAGTCGGGCGGCCCGGCGATGTGGGCGATTCTGCGGCGGCCCATGCCAATCAAGTATTCGGTGGCCAGTTTGGCGCCGGCGGCCTGGTCGACATCTGCGCACGGGATGCCTGGAGCGACGGATCCGCTGGTGACGGCCACGAGCGGCGGCAAATCGGGTGCCAAAGCCAGGGCCTCCAAAGCGGGGGGATTTGGGGCGACCACCGCGACGGCATCGACGGCCTGGTCCAAGAAGTGGTCCAGCGCGTCTCGCATAGCCTGGACGGTGACCGCGGGCAGGGAGGCGAGCGAGACCCAATAACCGCGCTCGCGGGCGGCCACCTCGATGGCCAGGGTGGAGCGCGAGGGGCCGTACAGGTTGGTGCGCGGGGTGACCACGCCGATGATCCCGCTGCGGGCGGTGGCCAACTGCCGAGCCGCCTGGTTGCGCCGGTAGCCGGTCGCGGCGATGGCGTCCAGCACCCGCTGACGCGTCGACTCCCGGACCGAAGGATGGCTGTTGAGCACCCGCGAGACGGTTTGATGTGAGACACGGGCGACCTTGGCGACATCGAACATTGAAGGCCGGCGAGCCGTGCCGTCAGGGCTTGTCATCCGGGTAGTTTAGCGCTCACACAAGCTGCCGTGCGGGTCCTCTCCGCGGCAACGCGCCGAGAGCCGCCCCGCCGGCGGGAAAACCCTTGCTTGTTGCCGAACGCAAACCGAAATGTGACCAAAATCACGCGCTGTCAAGGGGATTCAGGCCTAACTGGCGGGTAGGGTGGAAAGAAATGCCACAGTCTTCGCTGAATTGAGGTCAAGCCACATGACCGGCAACAACGCCACCGCTGCTGCTAGGCCACCGCTCGCCAACCCGGCCCCGCTCGGGCTGCTCGGGTTCGGCATGACCACAGTGCTGCTCAACCTGCACAACGCCGGATTCATCGGCTTGACGCCGGTGATCGCCGCCATGGGATTCGCGTTGGGCGGGCTGGCCCAACTGGTCGCCGGCCTGCTCGAGTTCAGAGCGGGCAACACTTTTGGGGGCACCGCCTTCACCGCCTACGGCCTGTTCTGGTGGTCGCTGATCCTCATCTGGATGCTGCCCGCGAGCGCAGGGCTCGCGCCCGCCGAGCCCATCGCCGTGGCCGCCTATTTGGCGCTGTGGGGCCTGTTCACCACTTTCATGTTCGTGGGCACCCTCAAACACGACCTGGCCAGCCAGATAGTGTTCGGCTCGCTGGCGTTGCTGTTCTTCACACTGTCGCTCGGGGACGCCAGCGGCGTTGTCGGGGTCACGCACATGGCCGGCTGGATCGGGATTGTCTGCGGGCTGGCCGCCATCTATTCGGCCATGGCCCAGGTGATCAACGCCGAATACGGCCGGACCGTGCTCCCGCGCGACATCCCTCGCGGTTCGCCCAAACCGGTGGTGAAGCAACCGAAACTTGTTCCCGTTTCGGCGCACTAGCGCCGAAACGGGTTCGGCCCGGCGCTGGCCAGAGTCGGGGGCTGTCCAGCGCCGACTCCCCCGCCCCCCAACCCCTGCCCCCACACCGCCGCCCCCCCTGGGCCAGCCCCCCACGGGTCGATTCCGCGCAGCCCCCGCCGAGCAAGCATCGCCCAGGGTGGCTTCTTCCATGGCGGTTAC
>JAITFE010000064.1 GCA_031281585.1 Bifidobacteriaceae bacterium
GGCGAGGAAATCCTTGACCGCGCTGCTTTGCGGCCCAAGATCTCCCCGGCCGCCGCAGTACAACTCGAACTCGGCCCAAGACCACCGGTACTGCGAGATCCTTGACTCTGTGTAACCAAGGTCGGCCAGAGCGTCCGCCGCTCGCGCCACCGCCTCGTCGACTGATATGAGCATCTTGTCGTCACCTCCATGGAAAAACAAACCAATGAAGACCACAACATAGGACTGCTCGGGTTATCCCGAGCGGCAGGACCCGCGCACCGCGCCGACCAGCCCGAACGCACCAAACCCGGGATAACTAGATCCACCTGATAATCCCCGTAATCCCGAACTAGTGATTACCGGGAAGACCCACGCTCAGGAGGCGGTCCTGGCCGCGAACCGGTTGGCGCAGCTTGTCCCGGTGACCGGCGACGACTACCGCGAGTACCACCCCGACCACCCCTGGCTGGCGGAGCACGCTCCGCTGGAGATGCCCGCCGCGACCGCGCCCGTTTCCGGAGGAATAATCCGCCTTGCCCTGGACCATGCTCTGGCTGGCCGGTATTCGGTGCTGTTGGAGGGCACCTTCCGGGACCCTGCCATGGTGACCGCGACGGCCGCCCGGTTCGCCGGCGCCGGCTACCGCGTCGAGGTCGTCGCGGTGGCCACCCCCGCCGCGGAGTCGCGGCTGTCGGCTCAGCGGCGGGCCTTGGGCGACGGCGGCCGGTTTGGCCGGTGGACCCCGCCTGGGGCCCACGAGGCTGCTCTGACCGGATCGCCGCTGGTGGTCGCTGCGCTGGAGGAAGTGCCGGCCGTCTCCAGGGTCCAGGTCTACTCCCGGCAACGTCTCCTGTATGACAACGAGCGCGGCGCTGGCGGCGCCTGGCGCGACACCCCGCGAGCGGCCGAGGCTTTGCGCGCCGAACAGGCCCGGCCCCTGACCGCGGCTCAGGCCGCCGGATGGCTCGCCCGCTACCACGACGTTTTCAACGACGCCAGAAGCCGGCCCGGCTACCTGGGGCCCGCCACCGTCCCGGCCTACCGGCTCCTCCAACAAGACGCCGCCTCTTTGATACCCGTCGCGGGCGCTGATCCGAAGTCCGACTTGGCGGCGCTCCGGCGCGAGCACAACCTCCGCCAAGCCGTCCTCGCGCACTTGGCACCCCCACATGCGGAGGGGCGGCGCCGCTCCCGAACTAACCGCTTCCCCCGCCCCCCGAGCCCGCCGCTCTCCTCTTGGAACCCGCCGTCGCGCCAGCCGCCTGGCCCCCGCCTATAGGCCCGGCGCAACCCGGCCCACGCAAGACCCGCGCCCCTCCCCGCCGCGTTCTCCATATCGCCGCTTGGCTTTCTGAATGAATTGAATGGACGTATGCTACCTTGGGTAGTTGCAACTACACGAGCAGACGGGGCTTGGTTGAAGGGCGGCGTGATCCTGTTCCGGGGTTCCGGCGCGGACGCGCGCCGCTATCTGGAGTCGGACCGGTCCCGCGCCGACGACTACTACCTTCAGGGCGGCGCCGCGCTGGCCCGGTTCGCGGCCGTGGGCGCCCGCGGGGAGGTGGCCACCGCGGTGACACTGACGCCGGAGCGGTACGCGGCGTGGGTCGAGTGGGCCGACCCGCTGACCGGCGAGTCGATGGGCCGCCCCCGCCAGGCTGGCGCCACCCGGCAGGGGTCGCCCCGGTTCGCTGAGATGGTGGTGAACGTCCCGAAGTCGCTGTCGGTGGCGGCCGCCCTGCATCCTGCGGTCAGCGACGCTTTGGACGCCGCGATGGACGATGCCGTCTCCCAGATCCGCTGCTGGCTCGGCCGCCGCACGGTCACCAGGGTGGGCCCCAGGACCGCGCAGGAGGTCGTGCCCGCGGAGCAGGTCCAGACGGTCGCGGTCTCCCACAAGACCTCCCGCGCGGGCGACCCGCACCGGCACATCCACCTCCAGATCGGAGCCCGCGTCAAAGCGCTCGGCGGATGGCGCGGCTTGGACACCGCTGCGCTGTTCCGCCAGCAGGGCGCAATACGGGCGCTCGGCGCCGCGGTGATCGCCGCCCACCCCGGCCTGGCGAACGCCCTCGACCAGGCGGGGCTGACCCTGGACCCGGCCACCGGCGAGGTGGTGGAGCTTGCCCGCTGGAACACGCTGATGGGCAAACGCGGCGAGCAGGTCGCCACGAACCTCGCCCGGTTCGAGGCCGCCTGGCGCGCCGCCCACCCCGGCGAGGAGCCGGGGCCGGTCGCACGGGCCCGGCTGCACGCGATGGCGTGGGACCACGAGCGGCCCGCCAAGAAGCCCGCGTCGCTCGGAAGCGAGGCGGCCTGGCTCGAAGAACTGGAGGAGGCCGGTTACACGCCGGACATCCCCCAGGCGCCGCCGATTCTGCCCGTGTCGTTGGACGACCTGCGGGTGCGGGAAATCGCCAGCCGGGCGCTGGACCGGTGCGCGGCCGCCCGGTCGGCGTGGACCGCGCACGACGTGCGCGAGAAGGTGGCTCGGATCGTCACCGAGGCCGGCGTGCGCGCCCGCCCGGACGAGTTCGCCCAGTTCGTCGACATCGCCTCGGCGCTCGCGATCCAGGATTGCGTGTCGGTCCTGCCGCCCGGTCAGGCGCGGCCGGAGCATGTGGCGCACCTGACGACGCTGCACGTCATCGGCGCGGAGACCCGGCTGCGTGACGCCCTGGCGGCCCGCGCGGCGGCGAACCGGACGGACGCGCCGGAGCCGTTACGGGAGGCGGGGTTGGACGCGGACCAGGCGCGGGCGGCCGCCGCGGTCGCGTCGCGCGATCCGCTGGTCGTGGTCGTGGTCGAGGGCGCGGCCGGGGCGGGCAAGACGACCATGCTGGGCGCCGCTATCCGCGCCGCCGCGCTGGACGGGCGGGCGGTTCGGGTGGTCACGCCGACGAAGAAGGCGGCCGATGTCGCCGCCTCCGAGCTCGGGGTGCCGGCGGACTCGGTCGCGGCGCTGGTCCACGCGCACGGGTGGCGGTGGAACAGCGACGGCGCGTGGCGCAGGCTGGCGCCAGGCGACGCCGACCCGGCCACCGGCGCCGTTTACGGCGGGCCTCCCGTAGCGGCGCGGCTGCGCCCGGGAGACCGGATCGTGGTGGACGAGGCCGGGATGCTGGACCAGGACGCCGCGCTCGCGCTGCTGGCGGTAGCGGACGAGGCCGGGGCTGGTGTCGCGCTGGTGGGGGACCGGGCGCAACTGCCCGCGGTGGGCCGCGGCGGGGTGCTGGACATGGCGGCGTCCCTGGTCAGCCGCGTATCGGACCTGGAGGGCGTGCACCGGTTCGCGGACCCCGAGTACGCGCGGCTGACCCTCCAACTGCGGGAGGGGCGCGACGCGGGGGCGGTGTTCGACTGGTTGGACGGCATCGGGCTGGTGCGGCTGCACGGCGGCGAGGAGGCGCTGCGGGACGCCATCGGACGCGAGGCGCGCGGCGGGGCTGTCACGGCGGCGACCAACGACGAGGCGCGGGAGCTGAACGCGGCCGTGCGCGCGGAGCGGGTGCGGGCCGGAGAGGTGGACGATTCGCGGGCGGTGGAGGGCTCGGACGGATTGCGAATCGGGAGCGGCGGCCTGATCCAGACGCGGAGCAACGACTCGGCGCTCGGGGTGGCGAACCGGCAGGTGTGGGTGGTACGGGGCGTGTCGGACGACGGGTCTTTGCTTGTCGCCGAGGCCGGTTCTGGGTGGAGGCGGCCGCGGGAGGTTGAGCTTCCCGCCGGGTATGTGCGGGAGCACGCGCATCTGACGTACGCGGCGACGGCGTACGGGGTGCAGGGGGTCACGGCGGCCGAGTCGGACACGGTGCTGTCCGACGCGATGGGCGCGGCCGGGCTGTATGTAGGGTTGACGCGCGGGCGGGCGGCGAACCGGCTGCATGTGGTGGCCGCCGACCTGGCCGACGCGCGGCGGCAGTTCGTGGACGCGTGCGAGCGGGACCGGGCGGACCGGGGGCTCTCTGCGGCGACTGTCGCGGCTGGGGAGGCTGTTGTTGGGCTTGTCGCGGACGGAGCGGCCGCGTTGGTGAACCGGGAGCGGGCGCGGCTTGTTCATTTGATCGAGCACGCGGAGGCGCAGGCTGAGCGGTGGGGGCGGGCGGCTGAGGCGGTGCAGCGGCTGGAGTCCGCGCATCGGGGCGAGCGCGAGCGGCTTGGCGCCGTGCTGGCGGCGGCGCAGGAGCGCGCTGCGCTGGCTCGCGGCCGGGAGGCGGCGGCGCTGGCCGAGCAGGCCGCCGCCGATGGCGTTGCCATGCTGGAGGCGCGGGGGCGGACCTGGGCGGCGAGCGCCCAGAGAGTCGGCGCGGGCCGGATCCGGCGGCGGGCGAAGGAGCGCGACGTGGCTGCGGCCGCGCGCGACTGGCAAGAGGCTGAAAGCTTGGTTCTGTCTCGGTGGGGTTCTGTGCCGCAGACAGCCGAAGCCGTGCCGGAATGGGCAAAGGCCGTAGCAAACGCGCAGGCCGGGAGCGAGCCCCAGGTCGCCATGGCCGCCCAGGGGGCCGAGAGCGCAAGCGCGGACTTGCGGCGGCTGGAGGCGTGTCAACTGGAAGAGCGGACCGCGCTTCGGCACCGGCTCCTCGGCGGCTCGCAGTCCCGTGAGATCCCTGCGGCCCACGCCCGCAGATGGGCCGCCACAGACCGGAACGCGCGCGGGGACCTCGCGCGAATCGAGTCATTGCCCCCCGACCAGGCGGCGGCCTGGTTGAGCGAGCGCTCACAGCCGATGCCGCCCGCGCCGGAGCAAGAGACGACGATGCACTTCATGGATCGACACCGCATTCGACCTGAGCCACAGCACGCGTCGAAACCCGACGTCATGCGCATATGAGTACCGACGGATCTTTAACACGTGATCTGCCAGACTGGAGTCATGGTCACCCGCGAAGCCGTAACCCTCTTGAGTGGAGGCTTCGACAGCGCCCTCACGCTCTCTCTTCTCTTGGACAGCGGTTGGGCTTCTACTGCCCTCTTCGTGAATTACGGGCAGATCCCGGTCAGGGATGAGCGCGCGGCTAGCCGTTCCTTGGCCTCCTACTTCCAGGTCGAATGGCGTGAGACCGTAGTGCAAGGGATCCAAGCAACCCCTTTCGCAGAGATCCCAAGCAGGAATGACCTGCTGCTGTCCATAGCAGCAGCGGCTTGCCCGCGCAGATCATTGGCTATTGGGATTCATGCTGGAACCGACTTCCTGGATTGCTCGGTTCCGTACGCCCGCGCTTGGCAGCACCTGCTTGACGCGCAGTTCAATGGCGTCAGACGGATTCTTGCCCCTCTCATAAACATGACCAAGGCTGAGGTATTGGCCCTGGGCAGCAAGCTCCAACTGCCGACCTTCCTCACCTACAGTTGTGAAGACCAGGGTGGTCCTTGCGGTGTCTGTCGATCCTGCCGTGACTCATCTCAGGAACCAGGATGATCGCTCGCAGCCGCCTTTTGCAGTTACGGAGCGGGAGGGCTGTCAGGACTCCGCTGTTGGTCCCGAGTCTTTCGAGCAGAGGCTTTGGGCTTCGACCCGATGGCATGTCGGAGGTCGCTACAGACTTCCAGGTCGTAGGGCCCACTCTCGCTGACACCCTGCTCGTGTCGGCGTACGACATCTTTTGTAAGCTCCTTCCTCAGACTGACGAGATCCTCGGCTCAACACACTGGCGAACGGCTTGGGCCCTGCCCTCAATCCTGTTCATAGACAGCGGGGGCTACGAAATCGCTGGAAGCAGTGCGGATCGATCAGATCTCGGTTCATCGAAAGATCCAGTCCACACTTTCACCCGGGCCAACCATCGCGAAGTTCTCGGGCAGATACCTGCGGAAAGAGACGTAGTAGCCGTGACGTGGGATCATTGCCCCTCCGACGCCGAACCCCCGCCCTACAAGGAACAGGCATTCGAAGCCGCAGAGCTCGCCGAGTTGTGCCCATCCTTCCTCGTAGACCTCCTGCTCAAACCTCCCGGACGCGAGAAATTCCACGATCCGACCCAAGTTCTGCACGCAGCAGACACGTACCACGGTGCCAGCCTAATCGGGTTCACCGAGCGGGAACTCGGCTCGTCACTCAAGCAGCGAGGGGCCGCGCTGTCGCAGATCCGTTCCGGTCTCGACGATGCGGGCGTCTCGCAGCCGATCCACGTTTTCGGCGTTCTTGACCCGGTGCTCGTTTCTTTCTATTTCCTTTGCGGCGGCGAAGTCTTTGATGGGCTGACTTGGCTTAGATACGGGTATAAGGACGGCATTGGTGTGCATCGTGACGCCGCCGCGTTATTGCGCGGCGATCTTACGTCCGACTCGCCTACGCGAAGCGCGACGACACAATTGGCATATCTGGCCGCGCTGCGGCACCTTAGGCTGCGGCTAATCGCCTTTACGGAGACGGCGGAGGATTATTCGTTGCTCGGCGAGCATTCCGCAGCCATCAAGCACGCGGTTACTTCCATACCACCGTTCAACGAAAGGGGTTAGAAGCATGGGAGGGAGCGGAAGCAACTACGCTAGTTCAGTGCCAGCGAACATAGATCCGGCGGCGATCCGCGTACGCGCCGAGCAAGAATTGCGCCGCCAGGAATCAATCATTGACATGAATGCCTTCTTGGACGGACTACTCGCCAGATTCAACGCGCGCGATACCGAATTGACAAATCGTCGGCTGGAAGAAATTGTCAGCGCTCTGAATGCTGCAGGCATCGAGTCTGATCGTCTTCTCTTCGGGGGGAGCGTTGCAAGACACACATTCGTAGACGGCCTTAGCGACATCGACGCTCTTGTCATCATGAAGGAACGGCCCGGCTCTTCGCCGAAGGACCTCATAGACGACTTCGGCACTGCTCTCCGTAAGCACTTGCCCGCGTCGATGGTCGAAGGTGTGAGGGTCGGGACGTTAGCTGCGACGGTTTCATTTCCGGACGGCACCGAGATTCAGTTGCTACCCGCGATCGCGCGGGGCGCCGATGCTCTGATCGCATCACCGGACGGATCAGAGTGGAGAGCCATCAGACCGCGGCGGTTCGCTAAGCAACTCACGTCGGTCAATCAGGCCAACGGCGGAAGAGTTGTCCCGACCGTAAAGCTTGCTAAGGCTCTGCTCCAACTAAACCTGCCCGAGCGTGACCAACTCTCGGGGTACCATGTTGAGGCGATAGCCGTCCGGGCCTTCAGCGCATACGCTGGCCCAACCCGTCGCGACGCGATGCTTCAGCACCTGGTCTCTACCGCTGAAGAGGCCGTCCGGAGACCACTCAGCGATGTAACCGGACAGTCGCCAAGCGTTGACCAGTATTTGGGCCCGGCGGGATCGCCTGAGCGGGAACGCATCGCGGCATCCCTTCGGCGGGTCAATGTCCAACTGAAGTCCGCCTCATCGGAGGCCGCGCTGAGGGAGTTGTTCGGTGAGTAGCCAAGCTTCTGGTGGGACCGGCGGCGAGGCCGGACTGTCACCCGGTGCCGAGGTCAATTCCCAAGATCCTCCCATGCTCGCCTGGCTCAAGGATAAGGGCCGGGTCGTCGACTTTATGCTCTCAGCCCACGCCGCGCTCCGAGATCGCTACAGCAGACTCGCTACCGCTTCGGTCTGCGTCATCCTTGCACTATCCGCAATCAGTGCCGCCCTAGCGTTCGCTCCAGGTAATCCCCGCTTGGCCGCGCTTCTTTGGGTGCGCGACCTCGACTTGCCGCTAATCGCTCTAGCAACTCTTGTCTTTGTCCTCTCGCTGCTCGATTTAGTTTTCGATTTCAGGGGGCGGGCCGCGAAGCATGCCGAGGCCTCGCGGCAGCTAGCAGCGCTAAAACACGATTTTGCGACGGCGGGTCACGCTTCCGAGGCTCTGCTCCTCCGCTACTCTATGGTCACCTCGTCCATCGCGCCAATTCCCGAACGGCAGTTTCTTCGGCTCAAGGAAAAGCACCTTTTCAAGATTGAGGTGAGCAAGACGCTATCCCGCGTACACGGGATTACGCTCAGGCGCGCGAGGAAGCTCGTTCGCGCGAGAGGAAGAAATCTGCTAGATGATGACTAGCCCAGCGCATGCCCTGCCAACCAGTGGTGATATCTCGGACCTTGAATTGGCGCGAGCCTATTTGGTCGCGAAACGTCAGGTCGTGGCAGCAGGCTATGCTGCAGAAATTGAGTGGCAGTGCAGCAGGGTTGTTGGCACAGTTACTCGCGAAGCTTTTGTTAGGGAAGCAACTTGGGTCGTGCTCTCATCTGGGTTCCGCGAATCGGTGGTCGTACGAGTATTCCCGCACATCGCAGACATTGTCACACGACTGGATTCCGTGGATCCGGATTCTCTGGAAGTCGACAAGGGCCGCGCATTACTATTGTTTTGCAATCGGCGGAAAATCGACGCCATCTTCCGCATAGCTGAGCGAGTATTCGCCCTCGCGGAGCGAGAGCTCATAGAAATTCTATTGCGATCTCCGTTTGAATTCATTAACGACCTTCCCTACATGGGTCCGGCCACTTCCCGGCATCTTGCCAAGAACCTGGGTATCCCCGTTGCGAAACCGGACAGGCATCTCGCTCGATTGACGCTCATCACAGGCAGGGAGAGCGTCGACGCACTCTGTTCGAGCGTAGCGTCGTTCGTGGGAGATTCTGTGACGGTTGTAGATCTGGTGCTATGGCGCTGGTCGGTATTGCACCTTGACAGATGCACCGACCCTTCGTGTAATGGTCTCCCACACTGGTGAGGCAGCTGGCGCGAGATGCGGTCGGTGCGTCGCCTATTCTGCGGCGACTGGTTCCAGCGGGTGCTGACTGAGCCGCGCAACGCGATGCGCAAGGAATTAAGGCCGAAGGCGAGGAAGCCAGTCCCGGCGGCCCACTGGCAGAGGCTGGGGGTCCGCCGTAGACTCGTCGCATGAGTGTGGATGTGGAGGCGGCCGTGGCGGCGATTCTGTCTGTCGATGACCTCGATGAGCGTGCGCTGGTGGTGCAGCGGCTCGAGCGGAGCCTCCACCCTGACGCCGATGAGGATCTGGCTGCCGTCCGAGCCGCTTGGCGCGATGAGATCAATGCCCGCGTCGATCAGGTCTTGAACGGCGAAGTCGAGCTTGTGGACCCGGAGGAGACCTACCGGCTGCTCAGTGCCGAACTGGCGGACATGGGCCGGTGACCGTCCGCCAGCGGGAGCATCCCGAGGCCCGCGCCGAACTCAGGGCCGCGGCCCGGTGGTATGAGAGCAGGGAGCGCGGAGTCGGGCAAAGGTTCCTGGACCAGACGCGCCAGGCCCGGCGGTCAGTCGTGGTGTCTCCCGGGTCGTGGCGCAGGCATCCGGACTGGGAGCGCGACGATGTGGTTGTCCGCGTGCGGAGCGTCGCGAAGTACCCCTACGACATCGTCTACTTCGCCACTGGGGAGGAGATCGTCATCCTGGCCTACGCGCACGAGAGCCGGGAACCGGGGTACTGGAAGCACCGCGTCGACTCCTGAGCCGCGCCGAAGCCGATCACCCCAAAATCACCCCCCGGACGCACCGAGTGGCCCGCCAGACACCCAAATGCCCAGGTGAACCGCCTGAACCCGGCCGCCGAGGGCGTTCGGGACGAAGAGGTCGTGGGTTCAAATCCCGCCACCCCGACTGTGCAGGGCTCTGACCAGCGGAAACGCTGGGCCGGGGGCCCGACACGAAGTGTTTAGGCGGTCAAAGTGTCCACTTACTGTCCACTTTGCTTCGAAAGGAGCGTCCGAATCTAGCGGGATTCTGACGGTCAACGGGTACCCGTTGGATGCGCCCAGACCTCAGTTCGCCTCTGGAACCTCGCGCAAGGGCCTGAGTCGGTCGACCACGCCCATGAGATCCGTAATGGCATCGGCCAAGTCTGTTGGCGTATGCGGGGCATTCGCGGTCCCGGGGTGATGAATTGAGTGGCGAACGTACTCGGGGCGAGTCACCTGATGGTCCTGGCCTTTCCACCTGCGAGTCTTCCACTTCTGGAGCCCCTGCTGCAACAAGAGATCGCCCACGTGTTGGTTCGCACTCGTGGCATGGTCCTGAGCCAACGAATACAGCTCGTCAAGGAATTCGTCGCTGGGGATTCCGAAGGCTCGGTAGTTGATTTCTCCCCATGATGGCCTACCTGTCCGGCTCACGCCCATCGCCTCTTGGACGCTTACCTCTGCGTCGACCCCCTTGCCGACGAAGACTATGACGCGATGAGACTCTGCATCGTAGTGCCGCAAGAGGTACGGAGAATGAGTAATGAGGAAAAGCTGGTCGGTCTTGGCTATAGTCGTCAATGCCTCTCCGAGTTGGAGTTGCGCCCGAGGGTGAAGCCATGTCTCCGGCTCATCTATCAGGAGAATGAGCGGAGTGCCAGACTCCCTGCCCCCACGGTTTACTTGAGCCAACACCTGTATCAGAGCGAGGGCAAAGGCGCGTTGCATCCCGGTTCCTTTGATGGTGAGGTTGGTCTCCCCAGCTCCGTCGTCGACGAACAGCTGACCGCCCTTGACCAGCGTCGCGGCATCGGGCGGGGCAAAGTCGAACCGGACCTGGGCTTCTCCATATTGATTGCGGACAACAGCAGCTATTTGCTCGGCTATGGTATCCATGAGTACAGCGAGCGATTCGCCACCGCCTGCGAACGCCGCTCTGTGGGCCTGCAGAAAGGTCTGCCAGATAACGGTCTCCTGGAATCCTTTCACCTGCGCGTCAATGATCTTGCCCAGGATTTTCGTCGTTCCGAAATCAGCCACATCACCGAGTACGGTGTCCGCCCACACCGGCTCGAAGTCGATGAGGCCTTTGATCAGCGCGTCTATACCTGTTGGGTTCTCGAACTGCTGGGTAGCGGGGTTCCAGACAGGCAGCTTCTTGCCGTCAAGCTGAACGTCCTTGCCAGACTGCTTGACCGAACGCTGCAACGGGCTGCGCTCGACACGAAGTGTTGACACGCCGTCAACGTCGAAAACGAAGTCTCTGAGCTTCTTGTACTTGTCATCACCGAGCACCTGAGCTAAGTTGTCGCCCGCGATGTCCGCCTCGACTCTCATGGCATCATCGGCATCATTGCAGGTCAAAGTGTCGGCCACGCGCCCAATACCCATCAAGTAGGTGATCGCCTCGAAGACACTCGACTTACCGCAGTTGTTGTCTCCTACGATGCAGTTGAGTCCGGGAAAAAACTCGAACGTATGCTTTCCCCGGAAACTCCTGAAGTTCTGTAGGGTGAGACGTCTCAAGTGCATTGGGGTCCTTTCGGATTGATTGAGACTGAAACGGGACGCTAGCCACGGCCGGTTGCCGGCTGCTGGGCGATCACGGTGTCGTACAGGCCGTAGTGGGTGAGGCCCGGGTGAGAATCCAGGCCGGTATAGGAGAGGCTCGCGTCTTCGTAGCGGCGGAAGGCGAAGACGGCTTGATTCATCTGGGCGGCATTGAACACGCCGAGGTTGACCAATAGCTCGAAGTCGGCGGTGCTGAGGCCCGTGACCGTGTGGAACAGATCGGGTTCAATCTTGGTGATGACATCCTTGAGGGTGTTCTCGCGGTAATCCGTGAGGTACATGAACGCGGGTATCCTCGTGGCGAACTTGATCAGTTTCTCTTGGATTAGCTTCCGCTTGGACTTGTATTCCTTCTCTTCGGCGGCGAGTTCGTTTTTCTCATCCTTGGTAATGTGGTCGCCCTTCTCCTTCTTGGTTTTCTTCACGGCCTCGCTCTTGGAAACGACGGCCTCGATGACAGACGCACCGAGTGCGCGGAACCCTTCGATATTGAGGATGGCTTCCATCGCTTTCGCGTCCTTCAAGATGCGTTTGAGTGTCTCGTTGTCCACGTTGACCAGCAGGGCAGACTCCCATTTGCGGGCCAGCAGCGTCGCAGAGGTTCCGGCCATGGCGAAGTCCAGGATGCCGCCTGCGTCCACTTGGACCATTTGCGAGCCGTCGTAGGCCAACACGGGCAGGAAGCCCACGAGTTCGCCCACGGCCTTTTCGGGGTTCGCTTCATCAGGTGACAGGCCAAGGCCGTAGTCGGCGACTTGCCGCAGCGCCCTGGTCGGTGCAAAGTCGAAGACGAAGCACACTGGCTTGACGACGAGTTCAGCCTTGGGGTCGTCGCCGTCCGGGTTGACGATGGACCACGGCGACTGGACGCGGAACGCCGCCTGGAAATAGGTTTCCGGCGAGGCGAGGTTGCGCAGCATGAAAATCGAAGACCATTGCGGGACCGTGACGCCGGTGGTGAGCTTGCCGCAGGAGAGCACGATTGTTTTGCTCTTGAAGCCGCTGCCGATGGCTTTGCGGACGGGTGGGAGCGCGGCCAGTCCGATCCCCGCGCCCGTGCCAGCGGCCACCACAACCTCGTACTCGTGGTAGAAGACGTTGTGTTTCTCCGCCAGCAGGTTGCGCATGGCAAAACAGGAGGCGACGTTGGGCAGGAACCAAAACGAGTGCATCAGGTATGGCAGCAGCCGCGCGTCCGAGTACGGGAACGGCGGCTTCTGATTGCCGAGTTTCAAGTTGTCCACCTGGGTGGGCGCGTAGGCGCCCCGGATGATGTCAAGCCACTTCTGCACCTCGGTCTTGTGTACGAAAACGCTGGCCTCGCGCGTGCCTATGGCGGCGAAGAACTCGTTCAGGTCGAATTCGGCGAATTCGCCTTGCTTGGCGATGGCAACTAGTTCGTCGGGCATCTGGTACGTCAGAAGCCGCATTTCCGGTAGGGCCGCGTACGGGTTCTTCTCGCCAGGATGCTCAACTGCCCAACGTTCTTTGGCCCGCTGCTCATCTGTGTAAGTCCAGTTGAAGATCTGTTCTTCGATGAATTCTCCGGTGGCTATCGCCCTGAACGGTGTGCCCGACAGGTAGAGGAAAGCCCGTGCCTTTATGGGGAGAAAATCGGCTTCGTCCGACCCTAGTTCGTCCAGTTCTTCATCGAACGCCGCCAAGGCGTCGTTGTATTCGGCAGCCACTTCCTTCTTCGCCTCGGCTTCGTCCTCCCCTTCGAATAACTCCTTAGCGCTTTCCCGCCACGCGCCGAAATGATACTCATCGAAGATCACCAGATCCCAGTCATGACTGTGAATCCACTTGTTCTTGGCCTTTATCAAACCGGTCTGCTTGTCGCGGCCGAGCAAGTCTTGAAATGACCCGAAATACACCAGGGGCCTCTCCTCGTCGAGTTCATCTATCCCGACTGAACCAGCACTGGCCGAGACGAACTGCCACTGGTTGAACGCTTGGTGCGATTCGAGGTCCCGCTGCCAGGAGTCTTCGACGGCGGGCTTGAAAGTGACGACCAGCACCCGCCCGGCCTTCAGTCGCTTGGCCAGGTGGTACGCAGTGAAAGTCTTGCCGAAACGCATCTTTGCGTTCCACAAGAAGCGGGGTACCGCTCCCGGGTCCTCATCCCAGATCGACTCGTAATAGGCCAGCGTTCGCTTGACAGCGAGTTCCTGCTCCGGCCGCAGCGGGAAGTTCAGGTGGTGGGTGCCGCTCAGTTTCTGCCCGGAACGCAACTCCGCGATCGCCGTCTTCACATCGTCGGGCTTGCAGCGCACCCATTCGCGAGCCGAACCGATGGTCGGGTTCTCAAACCCCTTCTCGACCAACCGTCGACGCACGTCGGAATCGGAGAACGGCGTGCCGTCGTCGCGCTCGGCCAACTCGTCCACGTGCAGCTTGTAAGCCTGCTGCATCTGTCCTTGCGACTCTTGGATCCGCTGGTTCACATCAGCTTTCGTCGTCTGCCCCACCTTGATCAAACCCTCATAGGCAGGCGGCGGATCGTCTGGGTTCCAGGCATAGACCCGCAGCCGAGCCTCAGGCTTGGCGGGGAACAAGGCTTCGATGGGCTTAGCCATATTAATCCGCCTCGCCTTGCTGGGGGGCGTCCATTGGCTTCACTGTCTCCTCAATGAAGGAAATCTCGTCGTCCGCTAACTCGTAGCGCGCGTACAGGCTTGCCTCGTCCCAAACCTGGTCCATCGGGAGGTCCGGTACGAACGAGTAAACATCGCGAGTGGCGTGCTGGGTGGCTTTGCGCAGAGAGATGAGGAACCGCACGAACCGCGTGCGCAGGTAGGCGGCATACCGCTCGGCCTCTTCGCGAGAACCAAACCGGCCTGCGACCAGGTACGTCTCGGTGCATGCTTCGCCGGGCCCAGCAATGATCGGCTTGCTCAGGAACATCGTCTCAACTGCGGCGCTGGTTCCCTGGACCGCGGTGGTCAGCACCTTCCAGTCGTCCACCCATTCACGCTTCGCTGGGATGTCCACATCCTCGATCCAGGCAATTCTCTGGTTCGCGAAAAGCCTCACAGGCTTCTTCATGCCGACAGGCGTGCGCTTACCTTCGTAATTGGTCGCCAACCCGAAGGGCTTTCTGCTGGACACGCGGGCATCCAACGTCGGCTCGCCGCGCGCGTTGACCTTATGGAGGATCGGCACGGCCTCGTTACGCCGGACGAGCACATCGAACTCGTCGAGGTAACGTCGGGTGGGCGAACCGACGGGCTCGCTGTCCCACATGGTCTGCACCCTACAGGGGCCGTCATGATCTCGTGACCAAAGGAAGTGGGACACGCCGCCACGAATCTTCACCCCAGGGAAAGCGTCGAAAAGCTTTGGATAGTCGACCAGCGCGGCCATGCGGTGGTCTTTCAGCATCTCGTCACGGAAATCGTCCAGGCCCTTGCCCCCCGCGAACCAACGCGACGGGGTGATCATGGACAGGAAGCGCGGCTCCAGTGCCTTCGCGGCCCGGACGAACAGTTGGTAGATAGGTCGCGCGCTCGTCCCGTAGCCACCGTCCTCGAGTTGGTATGGCGGGTTGCCGATGATCACGTCGAATTGCATATTGTCTCCAAACGCTTTCGCTACCAGGTCGGTTGGGCTGTCGGTGTGGATGAGCGCGTAGGCGTGGCTTTCAAGCCCAGTTGGGCGGTCCAGCACCTTCTGGCTGGCCCCGCAAAATGAGCATTTTCCATCCACTGTCACCTCAATGGTGTTGCCCTCACCGTCCGCTGTCACGATTGTCTCGTGGCCCCCGACCCAGGTGTGCTGCCGCGGCTCGAACCAGATGTTCCCCGAATCGTCGTTGAACCGGCGGCAAATCGAGTGTCCTTGGGACGCCCATTTCGAGCAGTAGACCGAGCGGCGCGCCAGCAGGGCCGTGAGTTCTGTGATCGCGATGCCAAACACCTGCTTTGTCAGGACGTGATTGACGCGGCGTTGCAGGTCAGGCATTTGTGACTCAAGTCCGTCGACTAGGCGCTTGGTTATCTCACGCAGGAACACTCCTGACTTGGTGAACGGATCGAGGAAAGTCACATGCTTATCCGCCCAGATGTTGTCGCCCCGGTGGCTGCCTGCCCAAGCCTCGGCGATCCCGTCCAGCATCTGATTGGCGACGTCGGGAGGCGTGAACACTTCATCGTTCGACAGGTTAGCGATACAGGTCAGCACGTCTGGGTTGCGGCCCCGCAGCGACAACACTGATTTCTCAGCCATCGGCCACCTCCAAGTAGGTCATCGGCGGGTATTCACGGTTCGGCTCGAATATGGCCGCCCTGTCGACGCCGCTGAACAGAGTGTCCTCGCCCGCTGAAGACATCTGCGCGAGAGCGTCGTAGCGGAAATCGCGCCGCCAGTAGGTGCCTTTGCCGACGTAGGACCATTCCGCGACGACGATGGGGGCGCCTGGGTCCGGACAAGTCCTCATAGTCAAGGCATCGGCCCAGATGATATTGGCTTCCAGGACGGCACGGCCGGCCCGCCTCCAACCGTCATCTTCCGCGACGAACTGGGTGAAGACGCCCAGCAGGTTGTCCCGGCACTCTGTCACATTGTCCTCCAACAGTTCGATCCCGTACAGGCTCATCATGGCGAGCAGAGCGTAATGCTTGCGCTCGAAATCATTCTGGCCGTAGCGCGCCTCCACGGCAGTGAGCTTCCGGCGGAGGACGGCGACCAAGAAGTTCCCGCTGCCGCAGGCGGGCTCGAGGAACCGCGAGTCGATCCGCTCTGTTTCGGACTTCACCAGGTCCAACATCGCTTCGACGATCTCTGGCGGGGTAAACACCTCGCCATGGTCAATCACGCGCTTGCGGGACTTGATCAGCGACGCCACCGGACAGTTCTCCTCACTGGACTCTTGATCTGGGGTTACCCACAGAATTGTTCCACCTGGCGGCGGCAGATGCGAGCAATCGCGGAGTCCGGCCTCGTCGTACCTGCTACCGCGTGGCAAGAGTGAGGCCCGGATGCCCTCCGCGCAGGACCGGTGGCACATCAGACCTTGCCGTCCGAGCACCCGGTTGACGCTACAACCCAAGTGCCGGAAGCCTGTGATCGGGCTGTGACGCGGCAGGCGGGAAGAGCCGGGCAGGTCGGGAACTGGTGGCGGGGTCAATCATCTGGCCGACGCGTTGGTGGTATACCCGCTGTGCCGTGTTGGTCGACGTTGGGCCGAGGGGCTCGGCGGTGGTGATTCCATACATGTCGCGGTAGGCAGCGACGGTTCTGGCGGTTTGGTGCCAGCGGGCTTGGGAGTGGTAGCCGCCGCGTTGTTCTGGGCACAGAGCGATGATCCAGGGTTCGTTGGCGCAGAGGGCTCGCCGGACCAGGTGGTCGGCGCGTGCGGTCATTCGGCGTTCGCAGTCGGCTAGCGCCTCGCGGAATTCCTGGGGCAGGCGGCCTGGCGAGGCTGCGGGGACGAGGCCCAAGATGAGGCGGCGGTTTGCGACGCGGGCCATTCCGGTCGCTTGGGCGCGCAACTGTTGCCGGCTGAGGGGGTTGGCGCGGCGGATGGTTTCGTACTCGGCGGCCAGTTGGGCTATCGACTCCCAATGGTCGTGTTCGGCTTGTTCGGCATGGTGGGCGGATTGCTCGCCGGATGGGCGGCGCAGCACTCCTTCGAGCACTTGCCGCGCGGTTTGAGCGCTGTCCGGGTTCAGCGCGTCGGTCTCTTCAGCCGGGCTGCCGGTGGCGACGTAGCAGGTGTTCGATTGGCGTCCCCTGGTCATGGCTACGTAGAAGGTCTCCGGCGATGATGACGCCCCTGCCAGGACGTGGGCGGTGTCCACGGTGATACCTGGTGAACGATATGACGTGGTGGCGTAACCAAGGTCGAGTTGGGCCGCCGCATAGGCGGCGGGCAGGACCACGGAGGCGCCGCGCTGGTGGCCGGCGCGGCGGACGGCGACAGATCCGTCATCCAAGATGCGGGTGATGGTCCAGCGGTCGCCGTTGCGGACCCTGCCGATCTTGCCCGCGCTCAGGCGGTGGTCGTTGCGGCGTGTGACCACCACGTCACCGGTCGAGGCGTGAGTTCCATCCGCTAATCGGATGCTGCGGGTGGGATCGACCAGGCCGGCGAGGATGCGGTCGTTGCGGGCTTGGCGGTTCAGGTCCGAGACGGTTTGGTTGTCGTCAGCCACGAGGATGGACGCCAGTCCGGCGTGGGTGTCCTGGTTCCAGGCCGCGTAAGCGGCTTGGCGCATCTCATCTGCGGTGCCGCCGTTGACGCGCCCGTGGTCCGAGTACGCCGCGAGAGCTTCGGGGTGGCCGAAGCGCAGGCCGAGGCTCGCGGTTCCTTCCCATTCGCCCAGGAAGCGGTGGATGTCGGCGAGTTCGGGTGGGTCGCCGCGTTCGCGGGCGAGGAGCTGGAACGCGCCGCCGGCTTCGACGGCTTGGAGTTGCGCCCAGTCGCCGACCAGCACCACTTTGGCCCCTGCCTGGGCCGCCAGCGCGGTGAGCCGGTCGAGGGTGAAAGTGCCGCACAGGCTCGCCTCATCAAGGATCACCAGTTGGCCGGGCCGGAAGGCCGCCCTCGCCCGGTCGTGGTCGGCCAGCCATTTGGCGGTGTTCTCGGTGGCTATACGCAAGTCTTCGCCGAGGGCGGCGGCCGCGGTGGCCGATGGCGCCAGGCCCACGACCGACCCCCGGCCCCGGTTGGCCTTCCACGCCCGCCGCAACACGCCCAATGCGGTGGTTTTCCCGGTGCCCGCCGGCCCAACAAGTAGGTCCACAGACAGGCCGGACACGGCGATCCGTTCCAACGTTTCTATCTGGTCTCCGCCTAGCACGATGCCGTCCCGGCTTGCCTCGGTGGTCGCCGCCTGGACTGCCTCCAGGCTGATGACAGGGGCGGCCAATGACCGCGAGCGCTCCAGCAGACGCTCTTCAGCGGCGTAGAGGGCTTCGGACGTGTACAGCGCCGAGTGCTTGGGGCGCAACCGCGAAGAGCCGTCGGCGCGCCGCAACGCTGCGGGGGTGAGCGGTTCGCCGGGCGTTAGGCGGAGCGAGGCTTGTTCAGCGGCATCGGCGATCATGGTGGTGACGGTCTCACGGTCGCGCGCCGAGGCGAACCGCCAGTCCATCGTTTGGCGGGTGGCTTCGGCGAACAGGTTCCAGCGCCGCCAGGTCGCGCGCCTGTCCGCCACCGCCGTCATGACTTGCCAGCCGACCTGGGAGATCATGTCGAGGGGCACGTCATCGGACCGCAGCATCGGCTGGCGTGCTGCGCCGGTGAGCGCGGAAGCGGCCCAAGCGGCTGGGTCGGCCCCGAGCAGCGCTGCGGCGCGGTCGCGCCACTCGGCGGTTAGTTCGGCGAGCGAGCGAACCTGCTTGTCGGGGCGGGTGACGAGGGTGGCTTGCTGGCGCAACGCGAGTATGACCCGCTTGGACGGGTGGCGGTGGTGTTTGGCCTGGTAGTCGGCGATGAGCCCGGCGGTTGCCAAGTCGATGTCGCCCGCGCGGGACGAGAACTCCGCGGTCAATTCAGGTGGGACGGCGGCAAGCTCCCAGGCCGGGTTGCGGTCGCGTCCGCGCTCTCGGCGTTCCCAGCCGAGCCCGAAGTCGCGGCTGAGGATGTCAGCCAGGAACGCGTTGTAGTGGGCCGACAAAGCGACCAGGGCCTGATGGACGGGCCGCCCGTCCAACGCCCGCCACCTGCCGTCTGCGACCGTTTTCGCCTTCGCTGAGACCACGACGTGCGTGTGCGCCTGGGGGTCGCCAGCCCGCGAGTCGTAGTGGTCGAACCAGGCCGCGGCGACGCCCGTCACCTCGGCCTGGAGCACCGCGCCCCCGGCGTCGGTCTGGGTGGCGGGTTTGGTGGCGCCGGTGCGGGTGGCGGCGACTTCCCGTTCGAACAGGCCCATCACCTGGGCGACGGCTTCGTGGTGGGCCTGCATGATCAACTGCTGGGTTCCGGCGTCGGCCAGGCCCCACAGCACCGACACGGATTTCGGCGGCGAGAACGTCAGGTCGTAGCCGGCGCAGGCGTGCCGGGTCGGCTTGGCGTGTTCTTCGGCTTCGATCCGCGCGGCGGCCTGATCGGTCTGGCCCGGCGCGGTGGCGGGGTCGAGCGCCGCCAGGCGGGCGGTGATCCGCTCCGCAGCGCTCGGGTACTTCGGGTAGGCGCGGCCCAGCGCCGCCGCGGTCAGCGGGTCAGGCCGTGGCCGAGGAGCAACTCCAGGTGCTGTTCGGTGACCTGCTGCCCGCGCGTGAGACCGATGCCGTCCAGGCCGTTTCCGTGCCACCGCCCGGGCGGGCTTCCCGCCTCCGCGTAGTAGCGGGTGAGCGGGGACGACAGGTCGCGGTCGCCATCGCCGGCCGCCACTGTCTTCAACAGGTAGCGGTAGCCGTCGCCGACGTGCATCACCCGCATGGAGACAGTCATGGTGATGCCGGCGGCGTGTCTGGGGCGTGGCGCTGTTGAAGCCTTGGCTTCTGCAAACAGTGTGGAGTCAACGGGATTCCGATAGGTCGGGGAGCCAGGTCAGGTGCCTGGGCAAGGGCGGCACCCCCTGGGGAGGCAGCGGGACAGGGGGAAATGGCGGCTGCGTGGCGACCCGCTGGGCGTCGATCCAGGAGTCGAGATCAGTTCTCTTGTACTTGACGAAGCGTCCCACCACGATGAACGCGGGACCTTTCGGCGGCTTCGCGCAGCGCCATTGGGCGAGCCTTTGGCGGGGCACGCCAAGGTATTCGGCGGCCTGGTAGGTGGACAGCAGCGGCGATACCACCGGCAGTGGTTCCATCAACCCTCCATGTGCGTTGAGAACACACGACGTGAGTGACGCGTGTCGAAGCATCAACGAAACACCCAAGATGGTCGTGTTGTCACGACACTAGATGGCGCGCTACTATGTGGTCATGACAATACAAGGGGCGCCGTGGGGCGCCCGGTGGTCCGCCGACATAGGCCGGAACCTGGGCAGAGCGCGCCGGGCGGTGGGGCTGACCGGCGAGCAGCTGGCCCAGAAGACCAAGCAGATCGGGCACGAGGTCACCAGGTCGGTGATCGCCAACATCGAGACCGGCAGGCGCGAGGCGGTGACGGTCCAGGATGTCGCGGCTCTGGCGGCCGCGCTCGGCATCCCGCCGGTGATGCTGTTGTACGACGTGGCGGGCCCGAGGGTGGCCGCGCTGCCGGCCGTCGAGATGGACGCCATAGAGGCAGAGGAATGGTGGTCCGGCCACCATGGTGCCGGCCTAGTACGTCTGGACTGGGACTTCAAGGCGAGTAACAAGCTCCAGGAAGAGTGGCTGGCCGCGCTGAACTCCAAGAGGGGGTTGTTCCGCCTTGAGCGGTCCCTTGAGGCGGCGATGGACGAGTGGTTCGTCGCGGAGACGAACCAGCAGATCATGCCAGGGGACGAAGCCGCCGCAGCCGAGGCTCGGATCAGGACGTACGCCGCCACCGAGATCGCCCGGACCTTGGTGCGCATGGTGGGCGGCGACATCGGCCAGTTGACGGAGCAGTCCAAACGGACAATCGGAATCCTGGCCGAGCGCGACCCGTCCGTCCTCGAAGCCGCCAGGGGCGGTTGACATGCCCCGGCCGCTGCTGGGCGTGGGACGCCGCGGCGAGATCACCTACACGCGCCTCGAACCGGGCCGGTGGACGGCATCGGCCTACGTCCGGGACCGCGACGGCGCCAGGCGGCGGGTCAGGGCGACTGGCCCAAACCGGACCCGCGCCCGCCTGGCGCTGGAGGACAAACTGGAACTCAGGCCCTAGTTCGGCGGCGACGCGATCAGCGCAGCGACCACGGTGGCCGATCTGGTGGACCTGTGGCTCGACGAGCGCGCCGCGTCTGAGGGCCTGGCGCCGCAAACTTTGGACCGGTACAGGACTCTGGTCGATAACCACATCAAGCCCGGCGTCGGCAACCTGCGGGTCGGCGAGGCGACCGTCGGCCGCTTCGACCGGTTTCTGAGCAAGACCGCGAAGAAGGTCCCGACACAGGCGCGGCACTGCCGGACGATCCTGAGCGGCGCCCTGGCCATGGCCGCCAGGTACGACGCGATCAGCGTCAACCCTGTCCGCGAGACCGCGACCATCGCGAAGAAGAAGAACGAGGTACGGGCGCTCAGCGTCGAAGAGTTGGCGGAACTGCGAGGCGTCGTCGCGCGCTGGCAGAGCGGGCTCGACCCGGCAAGCGGCGAACCGGTCAAGCACACCGGGCGGCCGCGTCCCACGGACCTGTTGGACCTTGTCGACGTGCTGGCAGCGACCGGCGCGCGGATCGGCGAGGTCCTCGCCTGCGCTGGGAGGACATCGACCTCGACGCGGCGCCGCCGACCGCGACCATCAGCGGCACCCTGGTCTACATCAAGGGTCAAGGCCTCATCCGGCAGGAGCACCCCAAGACCGACGCCGGTTGGCGGACCGTGGCCCTGCCCCGGTTCGCGGTGGCAACGCTGCGGCGGACCCTTAACGCGCAGACGCCGAGCGAATCCGATGTGGTGTTCCCGTCCGCCGCGGGCACCCTGCGCTCGCCGGCCAACTTCCGCCGCCAATGGCGCGAGGCGCGGCGCGGCACCGGGTTCGAATGGGTCCGCCGCACTCATTCCGCAAGACCGTGGCGACGCTCCTGGACCGTGAGCGCACCACCGCCGATGCCGCCGCCCAGCTTGGGCACTCCAGCCCTGCCGTGACCAGAACCCACTACGTCCAAAAGGCCCACCAGGCGCCGGACGTCACGGACGTGCTGGACAAGCTTGGGGCGTCACCCCAACTTTGATGAGCAGGGCGGGAAGGGGCGCGTTCACCATTTGGAGCCTCTGTCCGTGGAACCGCTTCGCGCAGGTTTGCGGTGATCAGGCCGCGTAGATCTGGTCGAGCCAGGCGTTGACCTGTCTTACCGCCTCCCGCATGGTTAGGCGCAGGCCGGCCTGTGCCGCGCCTTTGGCGAACCCGACCTCCCAGTGAGGATAAGCGGTCAACCGGGCAGGCCACGGTCGACCTGGCCGTCCGAGGGCTTCTGCCTCAGCCATTCGCGCGGCGAAGATGTCGGTGACGGCCTCTCGGATAGCTGCCAGCCGCGGCTCGCCCGTCTGGCTTATCAGATCGCGCATGAGCAGCAGGTCGACACCATCCCTGGGACGGTCGTTGAGGAACTCCGGCGGATCGTGAGGATCGGTCGCCGCATGCACCTTCTGTGCCACCTGGTAGCGCATCGCCAAGCTGACAAGCCGATCAGGCGTAGGCAGGCCGAAACCAGCCAGGCTCGGCGGGGGCAATTCCTCGGCCACCGCGCCGGCGAGGCCTTCGTCGGGCGAGATCTCCACCTGGATTCGCCGCCACGTGACGCCGCTCAGGGTCACCGCAACATCGAACCGCCGGGGTTTGGCGGCCTTATGGGGGACGTTGATTGTCTCCACGGGTCCACGGGTCAAGACGAGCGGACCCCACGGCTCTTCAAGCGCGTCGTCCACCTGCCGGATGAAGCTGTCCAGGTCGCCGGTGACCAGGCCGTCCAAGTCTTGTGTGGTGCGGCTCATGCCCGGAAGCCGGTATTGCAGCATGGTTCCGCCCTTGAGCAGGAACCTGGTCCGGCCCGCCTCGTCCACGGCGCGCTGCAGCGCGGCGGTGACGACGGTCGAAGCCACCAGCCAGCCGAGGCGCGACCCTCCCGAGCCGAGGCGTTCTTGGGCTTGCGTTATCCATGCGTTCAAGACCCGAGCTGAGTTTGGCCGCTTGTCCTTCGGCCTCAGCAGACTTAGGGCGGCGGCCAGGTTCACGGGATCAGCGGTTGCCATCGCGGGCCTCCAGTTCCGCAGTCAATCGTTGCTGGTCGGCCGGGCGGAGCAGGCTGGTGCGCCCGGCTCGTTCGAGGGCCTGGCGGATCAGGTATGTGGGCACTTCGGCGTCGATGCACTGGCGGATCGTGGTCGGAACGTTGGTTACCCGGATACCCCGCCACCACGCCAGGTCGCCGCTGGCCAGGTCTTCATGGTGGACCACGTACGAGCCGGCGCCGGCTCGGCGCAACCGGCGCCCCTTGGCCACCGTCAGGTGGGTTCTGTCGGGGTTGATGTCAGTGATGTCCCACGCCATCAGAGCCGTGTCGTGGCTAAGGCACGCCTCGGGCGCCCCGGTCCACAACACCGCCAACGCGTACCGGTCCGAGTCCGTCTCCGGGACTTGCGGCACCCGGTAAACACCGTGGGCGACGCGGTCCAAGCGATCACGGGCAACCAGCTTGGACAATTCCGCGTGCGTGACGCCCTCGCCCAACGCCTGCGCCGTGGTGACGAAGCCGTGCTGGTCCATAGCGACCTCGCGCAGACGCTCCAACTGGGTCCTAATCACCGCCATGTCAATACCTTACCAAAATGTCAAGGTTCTGACAGGTCGGCTCTGCGCGGGACGCCGCATGGGACAGACCGCTTCGGTAGCACCGCGGCACGTCACGCCAGTCTTCTGACCGCCCGGCCAGCCGGGTCGATGTCCCACAGACCCACCGCGGACAGCGGGTCGCCGGAGTGGTACCCGACTATGGCAAGGCATTCCACCCGCGTTTCGCCGATGACCGCCGACTCGGGACGGTGCATGTGGCCGTGCAGCGACAACAACGGTTGGCCCTCCTCGATCAGGGCGCGGATGTTCTCATCGCCCGTCACGCCGAAACGGCTAACCTCTGACACCCCCGTTGGCCAGTCGTGGGCGATGAGAACCAGGGCTCCCTGGGCCAACGCCTCACCCGCAGCGGCCAACTCGGCGGGTGTGTAGTGCCCGGCGCGTTTGCCCACGGCCGCGCGAGCCTTGCCCTCCCCGGCCTCACGGAACGTCCTGGCCCCGTGGATGCCGGATAGGAAGGCCACCTTCAGCCCGTCGATCTCGGCTATGCCGGCTCGGCCCAGATAGGTGACATTGGGACCCCACACGCCGCCACCGCCGACCAGGCCGCCGTTGGCGTCAAGCGCCGGGAAAGGATCATGGTTGCCGGCGATGAAATACAACGGAGCCGGGAACACGATCTCGCCATCAACGACCTCGTGGAAGTCGCCCAGCTTGCGGTACTTCGCCGGACCCGGCACCAGATCGGCCTCGGCCTGAGTGCGTTGCGGCTCGGCGTCCCCGACCTGGAGGATCGCGCTCAACTCGCTCGCCGCAACGCCTGCCTTGGCGCAAGCGGCGTCCACCAGCGCCAGCGCCTCGCGCCAACGCCCATGCACATCCCCAACCCCGGCTATCAACACGACGCCAAGCCTAGAGACACTTACTGACAATCCCTGACGCCCGCGTTGTGGCCGTTCGCGTTGGATGATCCCAGCAGGCACCGCGATCGGCGTCTGACACCCAGCCGCGCTGGCGTGGGCGGATTGAAGGACTCCGCGCTAGGCGCCCTACTCGGTGTCCACTTACTGTCCACTTTCAGCCGGAAACAACCGTAACCGGCGGCATACGCTGGAACTTGCCCAACGGCATCGTACCTGGTCAACGCGATAATCTGAGCCGCGGTGAGGCCTCACGGAATCCCTGAACTCACTTGAAGAGGTCGTGGGTTCAAATCCCGCCACCCCGACTTGCCAAGCCCCTGACCAGCGGAAACGCCGGGTCGGGGGCGTTTGTTTTGGCCCGGATCCGGGGTTTGGACCGTATGACAACGGGCACGGCCCGCATTTGGCGGCGCCTCCTCACAACTCCGGGCCGCTCTGGCGGGGCGGTTTGGGGGCCACTTTCGGGGCTTGGTATTCGGCTTGGCGGGCGGCCTCCATCGGGTCGGCGACTTCGCCGAGGCGGGAGGGCCAGAGGCGCCCGTAGACGTCCAACGTCATCGCGGCGGAGGCGGCCGTGTGCCGGTTATGAGGCCGGCCCCATAAGCTCCAAACCGTGGCGACGTTGCTGGACCGCGAGCGCACCACCGCCGATGCCGCCGCCCAGCTTGGGCACTC
>JAITFE010000065.1 GCA_031281585.1 Bifidobacteriaceae bacterium
ACGAGCTCCATCGCTTTCTACTCGAGTTGTCTACACGAGTTGCGTAACAATCTATCCGTCGGCGGCGGCCATGTCCTGGGGCTTTTGCCCCAAGTCCGGCCAAGAGATTTCGCCTCCGCACCCACGACCCGAACCTCGGCGTCGAGGACGCGACCTTCGTCCTGGACTGAGGGTTCGCGTCGGTCGGGAGCATCGCCTGCCTCAGGTCGGAGCCCGGCAGGAGCCCGCATTGCATCCTCGGAGTCGCCTCCCGCCACAGGCAGCCCGCGAAGCCGTCGAGCGGGTCCGGGAGGGCATCGCGGACATCGCGGACCGGTTGACTGCGGCGTCTACAGGCAGGCTCCGGGGCGCGCCGGGCACGCTGCACGCCTTCTTCAGCCCCGCCCCGACCGGGGGAGGGCGGGTCGGCATCGTTGGTAGCACAGCGAGCGAAAGCGGAGGCAGGTCTCTCAGTCACGCCGGCACCTTGGGTCCGGCAGCCTGAGCGCTGACCGGGCCTTTGGTTTTGCCAGACAGGCCGAGGACCGTCAGCCGTACTGCGGGACGCGGCCGTGCATGGCGAGGCCGATGCCGCGCCGAGACGCGGCGCGGCGGAACTGGTGCGGACGGCATCGGGCACGCCGAAACCGGCGCGCGGCGACCCGATCTGAGCCGTTGGAGCCACGTTGCCAAGCCGGGAGGCCCGGAGGGCTGCCGCTGAAAGCTCGATACGCGGGAACCCGCGCGGAATGACAAAGGCGCGCCCACTGAGACGCGCAAGCGTGCCAATCTGGGCCGTCCTATCTGGGCGCGGGTCAGATGTCGACTGAGCGCCAGGGCTGAACGAGAAGCCGATGGCAGCGGACTGACCGGAAACTGACCGATTTCGACGACAGTGAACGGTCAACGCTGAAAGGCGGGACATCCAACTACGCCGCGTTCCAGGAGGTCATCGCGCGCTATTGGCAATGACCGGACATGCACCGAAAAGCGGCTGCCGCCAATGGAATGGGTCAAGGGTTCGATTCCCTTAGGCGGCTCCCGAAAAGACCTGGTCAGCCCCGGTTTCCGTGAACGCGGAGGCCGCCGAAAAGCGCCGATCCCAACAAGTCGCCAGCATTTTGAGCCCGGCGCGCGCGGGAGGCCCGACACCCTGTGCAGGTCGATGGGGGTGTTCGGGGCTTGAGCCCCGCGCGCGGGAGGCCCGAACTCGCCGTCCGGCTGGTTCCGGGCGTTTGCGGCCCTTCCGGGCGGCGGCGCGCACCTGCGCGGCATGGAGACCAACACACCCGCCCGGGCCGGGCGGAACTGCGGCCTGGAGCCGCTGATGATCATCGGCGAATTGTCCGAGTAGCTCGGCGTTCCGCTGTCGACGCTCTACGACTGGCGGACCTGCGGGGAGGGGCCGGTCGCCCACACCGCCGCCTCCCAGGAGGAAGACCGCTGGGCCGGCATCGGGCAACTCGCCGCCGAATACGAAACCATCGCCAACGCCGCCACCCAAGACCGATACGCCCGCCAAATCGCCCGCAGCGGCCTCCCCGCACAAGTCGCCGACCAGATCACCGGCAGCGCCCCGTTCCCCGCCGCAGCAGCCAACCTCGGCCGCCTGGAAGCCGCCGGCGCCGACACCAACCGGCTCCTCCGGGAAGTCGCGGACCTCGTCGCAGGTGCGGCCAACCCGGGAGACGCGCTGAGGCGGGTCATCGCCGTGGAATGGGCGCCGTCGCGCCCGCCGGCAGGCACCCCGGCGGCGCGGCTCATCGCCAGCCTCATCCCCGAATGCCGCATCCCAGTCGCCCCCGACATGCGCGCCGCCCTCGACCAACGCGCCAACATCATCCGCCAGCGAGCCGCCCACCTCGCCCAACACGCCATCCGGAACAACCACCCGTGGATCCAAGAACTCGGACCCAAACCCAACGGCGGTGACACGCTGCGCCGCTGGCAGGGAGCCGCCACCGCCATCGCCGCCTACCGCGACCGCTGGAACCACCAAGGCCCAACCGCCACCCGGCCCCGCGCAACCAGCCAACAAGAACGCACCGACGCCGCCCGTGTGCGACGCGCAGTGCGCCGACCCGTGCCGGCCACCTGTGGTGGCCAACCGCCCGCTTGGCAGCGACCGTCGCCCTGGCACGGGCCCGCCCTATGACCCCAGCCGCCGAAGTGTGTTGTGACGAGATCGCCAAGGGTGTCATCACGCGTCAGAAACGACCGTTTTGGGACACCAGTGCCCGGGGACCCGAGGGCGGTTAGGAGACCTGGCCTCCGTCTCGACCCAGGCGGCGTGTAACGGCACTGCCGAAGGCCATCAACAGTTCTACAGCGAAGGCAGGCACGCAGGCGCTCAAAGCAATAATCGCGCGCGCAAATGGTCTGGGGTTTCCTTCCGTCAGAAAGAGTGCCACAACGAGTGCCGTTGCCGCCGTTAGCGCAGCCAAGAATATGTGGCCCTTGGTGCGATAGAGTCCGAGGAAGTCAAAGTAACGAAAGAAGGCTGCGCCGACCGAGACGACCTGAAGCCTTTCGCCTAGGAGGGAGAAGGCGCGGCGCACCATTTGACGTTGCATTGTCCATCGCGCAGGTGGCCCCTCGATTAGAGCGGCCCGGATTAGGCTGGCCAACCAGACGGGACGTTCGCTGTTGGGAACGGCCTGCCACTCGGCGACCCATTCGCGGCGGCGCTCGTGTCCTTTGGGATATGCCTTGAGTATGATCCTCAGCATCAGCCCGGGCGCGAGTCGGAATGCGAGGTAAAGCGTCACGAGAACGGCGCAGATGACGACCCTGCCAAGCGAAACGATTAGGTCACCCATGCCGGCCCCCCAAAGAACGGCGCGAACCGCGCCTCGGTCTCGGCGCGGCGAAGGACGCCGCCGAGGCCTGTTCTCCCCTTGTCTGTCAGCGTGTAATAGCGGCGGGGCGGCCGCGAGCCGCCGGTCTCTTCGGCGTCCTCCCAGCCGTCGGCCAGCCAGCCCTCGTTGAGCATCCTGGTCAGCAGCGGGTACATGACGCCGGAGCGGACGCCTGACGACTGCGACAATTCGTAGCCCCAATGTCGGTCGTCAGGCGCCTCCATCAGCGCCACCGCCACCTGAACAAGGGAATGAGTCATCCTCATGCCTCGTAGTCTATATAGGTTCCGGCCGAAGAGCAACCTTTCCCTTCCCTTACCTGCGGGCTGGGCGGGAAGGAGGCCAGCGAGTCGCGCGGGCCGTGACCGCAATCGCAGGGCCCGGCGCCTTGGTTTAGAGCCGTCGGACGTACCAGCCAAACGAGCGGAAGCTCAGGGAACGCCAACCGGCACGCCAGGACAGTACCACTAGGTCGAGTCCTCTTATCCCGTCCAGCGTTGAGCGGTCAATCAAGCCGAAGTGGTGATAAGCCCTGGCCTGTAACAGGAGGCTTGTGCGGATCGCCCCAAACGTTGTGTCTGGGCGCCAGGAGTGGAGTCCTGCCACGATGCCAGTCGTCAAGCCTGAGAGGAGGATCATCGCGAGCACCGCCGCCAACGCGGGCGTCACGATGACTGCGTCCAAGGCCGCCCGCCCGGCTGCCAGAAGCCGGTGGCGCAGCCACTGCTGGAAGTGAGGTACCTCTTGACGCCACTTTGACCAACGGGCCGGTAGGCCCTCGCACAAGGCCACTTCCATCTGCTCGCTCACCCATAACGGACGCTTCCAATAGGGCACGGCTCGCAGCTCCGCCAACAACTCGGTACGACGTGGATGCGTCTTGGGAAACGCCACGAGAATAACCCTCAGGGCCACACCAGGCGCAAAACCGAATACTAGGCAGCCGAAGCCGAGATTGGCCCAGAGAATCGGCTGCGCGAGCGAAATGCCTAAGTCACCCATCTCGGCCCCTCGGGCAGTCGGGTGGAATGAGTCTTGGCCGCCCTGGGTCGGCGGACTGCCACTCTTCTGCGGTGTACGGGCACCGGCGCTGCGTGGCTCTTCTCCGGGCTGTCAGGTGGTGCATTTAGGGCAGTCGCGTCAGCGTGGGACACACGACACCGGACAGAGGTGCCCAGGTCGGCCGGGGTCGGTGTCGCCGTGAAGACGGCGCACGCGGTGCAACAGCCCATCGTCATGTGTTGAAGTCTATATAGGTGTCTCGCGAGACGCAACCCTTGACATGCACCCCGCGGTGCGGGGTCGGCGCAAGCCTGGAGCATCTCCCAAGGTGCCCGGGGATGGCGGTCCTACCACGCTTCGCCACCGGCGGAACCTTCCAATGCGTGTCGGAAAACGCCTGTCTTCTGACACTTGACCGACCGACGCACCCGATCTCAGGTGCGGATATGAGCGCCATGGCCGGGGGATCACCGGCGGACTGCCCCCATTCGGTCTATGGGGGCGAAGATTTCCAGCGCAAGCTGTCATCAAGAAGAAGAGACCGCCATGTCAACGGAACGTTCAAGGCCAAGTTGCGCCGGGCCACAGGTCTGTTTCCGACCGCGCCGCGGCGGCGTCCTTTGTCCAAGGGTCGCGATCAGTCCGCCCTCGGCGTCAGGCCGCCGCCAAACCACACGAGAAGCAAACCGATACCGACCGCTATCAGCGCGAGCAGCACAAGTCCCCACTGGCCATCGCCTGGGTCGCCCAATATCCCGCCGCCGAACCTCGCTCCGTTTATTGACCGAACCACGCATGCGATCAAGCTCGCCAGGCCAACAACGAGGAACAGCACCGCAAGGACTACGAAGAGGGCACTCATGTACCCAAACGATACAACCGGGCGCCACACCTGAAAAGGAGAAAACAAACGCCTCCGGCGCCGGCCGGTCATCCACTAGCGGCGAGAACTGCTGGCCTGCGATTTCAGACCGGCGGTTACGGACTGCAAGTCGCGTGAGGCGCATCGCACGATCAGTTTCGTCGCGCACCACATGGCCAAGCCGAGCCCAAGATTGAACGCTAGGCTGGCCAGCATTGGCCAGTGATTCTCCGACAGTTCGCGCCAGATCTCCGGGCCCACCATGGGCACCAATACCTTCGCCATCAGATCCTCGACTTGGGGGGTAAACGCACCCATGGCCGCAACGAACACCGCCCCGGTGCGACCGACGGCGGCTGCGGCATCGCCGCCGGGCGCGCGCTGAGTCTTCCGGCCTCGCTCCTCCCGCCGGGCGGGCATCGCTTCGCGCACAATTAGCTCTAGCAGCTCAGTAACCCAGCGCGCTCTCTGCTCCGAGGGGATCGCGCTCCAGTCTCCGAGCAGTTCCTTCACCCGCTCGTTCCCTTCGGGATATGCCTTCAGGACAATCCTCAACACCACGCCCGGCGCGAATCGGGTCATCACGCAAAGCAGCGCGAGGCAGAGCAGGGCAACGGCGGCGACAAGCGAAAGGGCTAGGTCGCCCATACTGGGCTCCTCCCGAAGAAGGGGGCGAATCGGGGTTCGCCCGCAGCGCGGCGGAGGACGCCGCCGAGGCCTGTTCTCCCCTTGTCTGTCAGCGTGTAGTAGCGGCGCGCTGGCCGCGTCCCTCCCGTCTCTTCGGCTTCTTCCCACCCGTCCGCGAGCCATCCCTCGTCCAGCATCCTGGTCAGTAGCGGGTACATGACGCCGGAGCGGAGGCCTGACGACTGCGACAATTCGTAGCCCCAGTGCCGGTTGTCAGGCGCCTCCATCAGCGCCACCGCCACCTGGACAAGCGAGTGGGTCATCTTCATAGCTCCCACTCTACATAGGGCCCGAACGAGGCGCATCCCTTCCGAACGCGAGTTATCGGGCGGGTGCGGTACAAGATCTGAGCGGACTCGTCGATCACACCCCAATCATGTGCCCCCGGGAGAAAATCAATGAGCTCACGCCCGACGAGCAGCGCGAACTGCCCCTTGCCCCTGAACATGACTGCTCTCACGCGGCGTCGGGTGCGCAAGTAGAGGCGGCTGACGACAAGCCCCCGGTCAAGAACGAGGACGACTTCGTGTTCGTGGTCCTGGGGGATGAGTGCGGCTAACGCGCCCCGAGCCGAGCGCATCGGCGCGGTGCTGGCCAGCAGGCGCAGCGCGCGCCTGGCTGCGGACAGCGCACGCCTTCGCTCTTCCCGGGTCTTGGCCCACCGCGCGGGCAGTCCCTCACGGATGGCAACCTCCAACTGCTCGGACACCCAGATTGGGCGGTACTTGTAGGGCACCGCCTGCATCTCTGCGGGCAGTTCGAGGCGTCGCGGATGGTTCTTGGGGAAAACCAGCAGAATCAATCTCAGGACGGCACCCGGCGCGACACCGTAAACTAGGCAGGCCACCAAGAGGCCCGCCAAGAAGCTCGACCCATCAAGCGAAACGCTTATATCCATGCCGGTCTCCTCTGCCCCGGAGCGATCTGGTGTCTGGCCATCTGGCGGCGCAGGAAATACCCATCTGTCGGCTTGGCGCCTCTGCCAGATGTGGTACTTTCCGAGACAGCGGCTGGCGGCTCTTGATCCAGCGTTCGCGTCGGGTCGAGGTGCGTAACGGCAGAGCACCGGGCCGCCGGACAGCGCGAGAACTCGTGGGCAGGGTCGCGGCAGTCGGGCGCGTTCGGCGCGATCCGCACGGCCTGTGCGCAGAAGCGGGCTACCTTCATATGTATAACTCTACCTAGGTCCCCCTCAAGATGCAATCTGCTCTCGCCGACACTTTGTGTGTGAGTGTTGGCGACAAATGGCGCGGTCCGCGAGCCGAACGGCACGTCGCCTGGTGGCAAAAACGTCGGTTTCCCGAAGACGCGCGCAGCGCCGCTGGTTGACACCTACGCGCCAGGCTAGCCGCTCGGCCTGCCCAGGTTGGCGTACACGGCGCCCCGCGACACCCCGAGGGTTCGCGCCACCTCGGCCACGCTCTTGCCGTCTGCGAGCAACTGCCGCGCCGCCGCGATCCGCTGCGGCGTCATCGCGGTTGGCCGCCCACCGGGCCGCCCCCGGTCCTTGGCTGCCGCGAGCCCCGCCACCGTGCGCTCCCGGATCAAGTCCGCCTCGAACTCCGCCAGGGCGGCGAACACGTGGAACACCAGCCTCCCGGCGGGGCTGGCGGTGTCGATCTGGTCCGTGACTGACCGCAGGTGGACGCCGCGCTCCCCGAGCGCCGCCACTATCCGCACCAGGCCGCCCACCGACCGGCCCAGCCGGTCGAGCATCCACACCACCAGCGTGTCGCCGTCAACCAGGCGTCCCAGCACGTCGTCAAGCTGGGGACGCGCCACCACCCTGCTCGACCCACACCCGTTCGCAGCCCGCACGCTCCAGCGCGTCAACCAGCAAAGCCGGGCTCTGCTCCGCTGTCGAGACCCGCGCGTATCCAATCGTCCTGCCCGCACGGGGCACGCTACCACCCGGCCAGGGCATCCCGTCTCGTCTCAAGGGGGTTGTTGACACGAGTTAAAGACACGATTCCACCGGCGTGTCGCGAGGCGTCAGAAAACGGACGTTTTCCGACACTCTCACCGCTTGTATCGTGAACCCATGAACATCCATGCTGCGGACCCGCTTGGTGACCAGTTGTCGCGCTTGGCGGGGCTGACCAACACCCTGGCCAACGTAGCTACCTTGTCCTGGGTTTCATGTACCGCGCTGATCGCAGCGGTTATGGGCGCTGTGTGGTACAAACGAAACGACTTGCGCAACCACTACTTCCTGTCGGCGGGCGCGGTGGCGGGTGGCGTGGTGCTCATGCACTACTTCATTGACTTCGGGGTTCGCCTCACCGGCGCAGGGACCGACTTAGCGGGTGCCTACGAGAAGGCGTGTGAGGCTGCGGACTCTGCGCTGTGTGTGGTCGGAGGAGAAACCGCCATGATCCACTTCGTTCCCACAGGGTTCTGGTACGGAACCGTGATATGGCGAGTCATCCTTGCGCTTTGGATAGGTCTTTGGCTGTTCATATTCTTTGGGAACCCGATGTCGAAACTGCTTGCGAAGATGCGGCGCAGCTTGGGGATAACCGTGAAGACAAAAGAGTGCCCCCCAACGCAGAAGGGCGATCCCCAGGTGGATATTCCGGTCGTCGGGGGCCGGTGTTCCGCTGGGACTGGGCCGGGGTTCCGGTTGGGCTGAGCCGTTGTTCCGTTGATGGGTGAGCCATCGTTCCGGTGGGGTGAGCCGCCCTCGGGCGGCTCACCCCGGCTCGGGGGTGTCAGCCCGGTATGTGGTTGAACTTCTTCCGCATCGACTCGACGCAGTCCATCACGGTCATGTGCGCGTTGGTGACTATCCGGTCGATGATGGCGTCGGCGAGGATCTTCTCCTCCATCCGGTCGTGCCACTGGCTGGGCGGCAGCTGGGTGCAGTAGATCGTTGAGGCGGCGCGGCAACGCCGGTCGACCAAAGTGTGGAGGGTTTGGACTTGGAGGCGGGTCGGCGCTGTCAAGAACCAGTCGTCGATCACGAGCCCTAACTCGTGCCACTGCCTTTAGTGCCCGGTTTCGGTGATCGCATCGAGGATGTCTTGCGCCTCGGGCGGCACTGCGGGCGGCAGCGTCAACCGTTTCCCGCCTATCTCGACCACCGC
>JAITFE010000066.1 GCA_031281585.1 Bifidobacteriaceae bacterium
GCGGTCTACATCAGCCACGGCCTGGAGGACACCAGGGATGTGGTCTTGAGGCTGGTCGGGCCGACTCTCGAACGGGCCGCCCAACTGGGCGCGGGCCTGGACTGGAAAACCTCGCTCCAGGAACTCGCCGCCTCCCTGGGCATGGCGCCGGTCGAATACCAGGCGGACGGCACCGGCCCGGACCACGCGCGGGTGTTCGAGGCCCAGGCGCTGGTGGACGGCCGGGAGTGGGGCCGCGGCCGCGGCACGTCGAAGAAGCTGGCGGAGCAGCGGGCGGCCGAGAACGCGTATCGGCGTTTGAGCGCAAGCACGGCGGTCGGCGCCGAGGGCGCCGAGGAGGCGGCCAAACCCGCCCGCGAAGAGCGGCCCGAGCCGCGCGACCAGCGGCTTGGCTGATGCTCTTGACCGGCGAGGGCTACCCGCGCTGACTTTTCGCCGCAGTTTGACGGCACGGCGCGCTTGGCCTTGCTTCGCTGGTCACGCTAGGGTTAGCGGCGTGCAAGGAAGTGACCTCGAACCCAGACCCCTTAGCCAAATCAACGTCATGATCGTGGACGACCACGAAGTCGTCCGCCGAGGCATCGCCGAAGTAGTCGAGCGCTCGGACGGCATGCGGGTGGTGGCAGAGGCCGGCTCCGTGGCCGAAGCGCTGCGGCGGGCGGTGCTCGTGGCCCCCCACGTCATCCTGGTCGACCTGCGGCTCCCGGACGGCACGGGCATTGACCTGATGAAACAGCTGCGCACGGCCGCCCCCACGGCCCGGCCGGTGGTGTTGACGTCTTTTGACGACGATGACGCGCTGGCCGCCGCGCTCGAGGTGGGTGCCGCGGCGTTCCTCATCAAGTCGGTCCGCGGCGCGGAAATCGCGGACGTGATCAGGGCCGTCGCCCAGGGCCGGACGCTCTTGGACGAGCGGACGCTGACCCGGCGCCGCGCCGACCACGAGGACCCGACCGCCGACCTGACCCCGTCAGAGCACAAGGTTCTGGCCCTGATCGGCGAGGGCCTGTCGAACCGCGAGATCGCGGAGCGCCTGGGCGTGGCCGAGAAGACGGTCAAGAACCACATCACTTCGCTGCTCGCGAAGATGGGCTTGCAGCGCCGCACGCAGGTGGCCGCCTGGGTGGCGGCCAAAGAGTCGAGTTCCTGGCGTTCGTAGCGGCCAACGCGCGGCGACGCAGGCGGGGCCCGGCTAGCTCAGCGGGGCGATCCACTCCAAGCGGGTCCCGGCGCCGCCAAGCGCCCTCCCGGCGCTGAAAAGGCCGCCGCGCGCCAGGGCCCGGTCGGCCAAGTTGGACAAACCCGACTGGCGGGCGCGTTCGTCCGGCAACCCGACGCCATCGTCCTCCACCACGACCGTCACCTGGCCGGGGCGCCCGTCCGGGGAGCCGGGCGAGACCAACGAGACGGTGACGGTGACGGAGGCGGCCTTGGCGTGCCGGCCGGCGTTGGACAGGCCCTCGCGGACCACCGCCACCAAGTCGTCCCCCAGCGAATGGGAGATCAGGCCGTCCGCCGCCGCCACGTCCGCGTCCAAGGGCGCGGACGCGCGCCCGTCGACCAGCAGCACCAGCGACGGGGCGAAGCCCAGCAGGGCCCGGGCGGCGGAGGCCTCGTGGCGCAGGCGCTCCGCGATCGGCTCGTCGGTTCCGGGGCCGCGCAGGTGGGAGACGATCGCGCGGATCTCCCGCACGGTCGAGTCAATCGAGTCAAGGGCGCTGGTCAGAGTCTTGACCAAGCCTTCGGGCTCAACTCCGGCGGCGGCCGCCTGGCGGGCCGACTCCAGCCGCATGCCGGTGGCGAACAACTGCTGGATGGCCAGGTCGTGCAGGTCGCGGGCGATCCGCTCGCGCTCCGAGACCAGCGCGGACAGGTCGGAGTTGTGGCGGGCCTCGGCCAAGACCAAAGCCAGCGCGGCTTGGGAGGCGAACGACTCGGCGGTGGTCAGGTCGGCCTGGTCGAAGGAGGCCGAACCCTTCCCCCGCAGCAGCAGCATCACGCCGACCGACCGCCCGGAGGTCCGCATGGGGGCGTAAAGGGCGGGCCCGTATTCGCGCAATTGGGTGACCCGGAGGGTGTAGGCGCTGGCCAACGAGTCGACAATCATGCCGATCCCCTCGGTCAGGACGGTGTGGGAGCGGCCGTCGTGGGGCATCCTGGTGCCCACCAGCGACTCCGCCCCGACCCCTTCGGCGATCTCGATGATCAGCTGGTCGCCCACGGACGGGAGAATCAGGGCGGCCGTGGCCGCGCCCGCCACGTCTTTTGCCTGCGAGGCGATGACCGTCAGGGCCTCCTCCTCTTCGACGCCGGAGAGCAGCATGGTGGTGATGCCCTGCCCGGCCGCCAGCCAGCTTTCGCGGCGTTGCGAGGCCTGGTAAAGCTGGGCGTTCTCGATCATCACCCCCGCGGCGGTGGCCAGGGTGGACACCGTCTCGCCGTCGCGCGGGATGAAGCCGCCCGGTTTATTGACCAGGTAGACGTGCGCGAAGACAGTGTGGCGGACCCGAACCGGCACCGCCAGCAGATTGTTGACCAGCACGTCGGCGTCCGGCGGCAGGCCGATCAGCGAGGCGGGGACCTCGTCCATGATCAGCGGCTCGTGGGTCGGGATGCGGGCCATCAGCGTCATGGCGCTCCGGAATTGGCGCAGCTGGGCCGCCATCGCCCCGTCCGCGCCGTAGGTGTAAAAACGTTCGTCGATGCCGCGCCCGTCGAGCACGCTCACCGCCGCGTCTTCCGCGCCGGTCAGTTCCGGCGCCGCCCGCACCAGTTCGGCGAGCACCTCGGCCAGGTCGAGGCGCCGCGACAGCGACACCACCGCGTCAAGCAGCGCCGATTCGGACTCGTCATCGCCTGGACCCATGCGGTCCATTATCGCCTCTCGGGCGGCTGATCCCCGGTCCGTTCGGCCCCGGCGCCCGAACCGCCCGTCCGCGCCAGGGCGAGGACGCCGTCCGCCAGCCTGTACACGCGGTCGGCCTGAGCCAGCGTGTCCTCCTGGTGGGAGACCACCAGCAGGCCGCGTCCGGCGGCCCGCGCGGCCGCGATCAGCTCACCGGTCAGGCGTCGACCGGCGTCCGCGTCGAGGTGCTCGGCAGGCTCGTCCAACAGGACGTACTGGGCGGGGCTGACCAGGGCCCTCGCCAGCAGCAGGCGGCGGCGCTCGCCGCCGGACAACGACCCGGCGCCCGCGCCAAGCAGGGTGTCGATTCCGTCTGGGAGCCCCGCCACCCACGCGCCCAGTCCCACTTGGTCGAGGACGGCGGCGGCTTCCGACTCGGTCAGGGGGCCCTTGGCCACGCGGAGATTTTCCAGCACCGTGGTGGCGAAGATGTGGGCGTCTTCGGCAATGAAGGCGACCGTCTCGGCGCGCGCCTCGGAGGTCAGCCCGAACAGGGCGGCCGCGCCGACTGCGACCTCGCCCGCTTGGGGCTCGATCAGCCCCGCCAGCGCGGTCAGGAGCGTGGTCTTGCCGGCCCCCGACGGGCCGACCAGGCCCACGGCCTGGCCGGGCGCCAACGTGAGGTCGATCCCCGTCACCACCGCGCGTCCGTTTCCCCAACCGGCGGCCAGGCCTTTGGCCTCCAACACGCCCGTGGGGGGCTGGTCGTCGAGCCACCGCTTGGCGGTGGGGCGGGCGGCGGCCGAGTGCCCGGCATCGGCCAAAGCCACGATCCGGGCGGCGGCGGCGCGGGACTTGTAAACCTGGGCGGCGGCGGGCGAAAGGCCGGCCACCGACTCGAAGGCCGCGAGCGGCATGAGGACTATCACGGCCACCTCGGTGGCGGAGATGGCCCCCGCGTGCCACGCGGCGCCGGACAGGATGAGGGTCAGGATCAGCGCCAATCCGGAGCCGATCTCAGTCAGGCTGGTGGCGAAGGCGGACGGTTTGGCGACGGCATCCGCAGCTGCGGCCAGGCGCCGCTCCTGGGCTTTGAGCGCCGCCATGGCGTTGGCCAACTGGCCCCCCACGCGCAGTTCGGAGGCGTTCTCAATGATCCCGAGCGAAGACGCGGACACGTCGGCGCGGGCGGCCGAGGCCATTGACTCGGACAGCCGCGCGGCCCGGAAGGTCGCCAGCGGGCCGCCCACCGCCACCAGGGCCAGGCAGGCGAAAACGGCCAGCCCGGCCACCGGGAGGAAGGCGGCGACCGCGGCGGACGAGCCGACGATCAGCACGGCCGCGACCAGCGCCGGGATGATGCCCCGGACCACCAGGTCGCCCACGTCGTCAATGTCTCCGCCCACCCGGGCCAGCACGTCGCCGCGTTTGAAGGCGGCCGCGCCGGAACCGGAGCCGGCGGCCATCCGCTCGTAGAGGCGGACGCGCAGGTTCGTCATGCCGTTCAGGGCCACCCGGTGGGCGGTCAACCGCTCGACATAGCGGGAGATGCCGCGCGTGATCCCGAAGGCCCGCACCCCGACCACGGCCACCTGGAGCGACAGCACCGGCGGCATTTGCGAGGCGCGCACAATCAACCACGCCGAGGCGCCCGCCAGCGCCACCGACGCGGCCTGGGTGAGGGCTCCGAAGAAGACGGCGGCGGCCAACGGCCCCGCTTTCAACCCGGTCAGGGCGATCGCGCGGCGCAGGGGACGCCCAGGCGCCGAACCCGTTTCGCCCTTCACCGGCGGCGCGGCGGCGCGGCTCATGCGGGGGCCCCGCTCAGCGCGGTCGAGTCGACTGGGACCGCTTGGTGGGCTTGCCCCAACAGCGACGCGCGGTGGGCCACCACCAAGACGGTGCGGCCCTGGCGTTGCAGAGCCGCTATCGACCCGAGGATCGAAGCCTCGGTCGCCGGATCAAGGTGCGCGGTCGGCTCGTCCAGGATCACCAGCGGCTGGTTCCCAAGGAAGGCGCGGGCCAGGGCCAGGCGCTGGCGTTGGCCCACCGACAGGCCGACTCCGCCCTGCCCAATTCGGGTCTCCCAGCCTGCAGGAAGCTCCTCCACCACCGCGTCGAAGGCGGCGGCGCGGGCGGCGCGCTCCACTTCCGGCGTTAGCTCCGGCGTCGCATCGTAGCTTTCGAGGAGGTTCTGGAGGACCGTCCCTGGCAGCAACGCGGGCTGCTGCGGCGTCCAAGCGATCTGCGCCCACCAACTGGTCGGGTCGACCTCGGCGAGGTCGACCGCCGGGCCGCCCGCGGTCGGCTCGATCAACACCCGTCCCCGGTCCGGCCGCAACAAGCCCAGCAGCACCGCCACGGTGGTCGACTTGCCAGCCCCGTTTGGGCCGGTCAGCGCGGTCAGCGAGCCCGGCGCCAGGCGGAAACTGAGGTCGGCGGGCGCCAGGTAGTCGCGGCCGGGCGCTTTGACGGAGACGTTCTCGAAGACGATGGCGGCGGCGGCCAAGTCTGGTGCCGGGGCCATGCCCGGCGCCGGCAGCGGCACCGCCAGGATGTCGAAAGCCCGGTTCGACGCGGCCACCCCGTTGGCGGAGGCGTGGAAATGCGCCCCGACGTTCCGCAGCGGCAGGTAGATTTCCGGCGCGATCATGATGATGGCCAGCCCGTCCACCAGCGACATGTGCCCGGCTTGGAGCCTTAGGCCGACCGACACCGCGACCAGCGCCACCGACAAGGTGGCGATCAGTTCCAGGGCCGCGCCGGACAGGAATGCGATGCGAACGGTGCCGAAGGTTGCCTTCTGATGGGCCTGCGACAGTTGCCGCACCCGCGTCTCAGGCCCCTTTTCGCGTCCCAGGGCTTTGAGCGTGGGCAGGCCGGTGATCAGGTCCATCACCTGCGCGCCCAATTGCGTCATGGTCCGCAGCCGGCGCGCCGAATAGGCTTCGGTCAACCGTCCAATCAGCACCATGAACACCGGGATCAGCGGAATGGTGACGAACATGATGATGGAAGAGACCCAGTCCACGAACCCCGCCACGATCAGGAGGATCGGGGTCACCGTCACCACCATCAGCAACTGCGGCAGGTAGCGCGTGAAATAGGCGTCCAGCGCGTCAAGGCCGCGGGTGACCAGTTGGGCGGCTTTGGCGGCCCCGCCCTCGGCTTCGGCTCTGGGCCCCAGCGCCACGACGTGCTCCAGGACCGCGCCCCGCAGTTCGGCGATCGTGTTGGTGGCCGCCCGGTGCGCGAACCGTTCCTGAATCCAGGCGACCGCCACCCGCGCGGCCACGATCACGGCGACGGCGATCAGGCCGTTCCGGAGCCAGCCCGGCCCGGTCGTGCCGCCTGACGCGAGCGTGCCGACCAAACGCGCCACCACGATGGCCTGGAACACGACCGCCACCGACATGACGACCCCGAGCGCGGCGGTCAGGATCATGTAGTTCCGGGCGGCGCGGGCATGTTTTAGGAGCCGGGGATCGAGGGGCTTCATCAGCGCCCGATCCTACCGAATGCTCAAGGGCCGCCGCTCCCAACGGGTGCCGTTTGTCCGCGATTCCTTCGCCATATCTCCGCACAGTTGCCCGATGCCGTCCGCGCGCCCGAGGTGTTCGCCCCGGCTGAGATGGTCGCGTCGGGAGAGCGTCCGGAGCCGGCCGCGGCCAGGCTGGCCGGGCTTTTTCGCGGGCCGGCGCCCCGGCCGGGAGGGTGGCCGGGGCTTTGGCCCGGTCAGGCGGCCGGGTCGGCCTGCTTGCGCCGGTGCCGGAACACCACCAGGAACACGGCGGCGACCATTCCCACACCGGCCAGGGCCGCGGCGAGCGGGTCGCCCACGCCGCCGGCGGGCGCGGAGACCGGGTCCAAGCGGGCGGTCGTGCCGGATTGGGCTTCGGTCGCGCCTTCTTCGGCAAGGCTGTCGGCCGCACTGGGTGCCCGCTCTCCGGCCAGCGCGGAAACCTGCTGCTCGGCCGGGAACTGAGCGTCCGCCGGGCTCCAAACCGCTGCCAACTCCAGCGCCTCGCCCTGGTGCCCGCTCTGAAGCTCGTACGCACCGGGGTCCTGGTCGCCCGTCCGCGCCTCAAGAACCGTCTCCGCCTGACGGGCGGGCTGGTCTTGCCGATCAAGCGCGTCCGCCCGATCAAGCGCGTCGGCGGCCTCGGCTTCCACCCCCTGCTCGGCGGTGCCTTCGGGGGACGCCGCTTCGGGGGACGCCGCTTCGGGCGCGCCCGGCACCGGCTCCCCGTCCTCGGTCGGCGGCTCTTGCGGGATCGAGCCCGCGCCCGGCTCCGTCTGAGTGCCGTGCTCTTCGTCGCTGTCCGCCGGGTCGCCGTTCTCGGGCGGGTTTTGCCCAAAGCCCGCATCGGGGTCCGTCTGGCCGTCGTCCTCTTCGCCTTGGCCGTCCGGCTCGCTTCCGGGGTTCTCATAGGGGCCCGCGCCCGGCTCAGATTCGCCTTCGTCCGGACCGGGCCCGCCGCCTTGCTCTTCTCCGCCGGCGGCGGGGTGGCCGTCATCTGCAGGGTGGCCGTCATCTGCGGGGTCGCCGTCATCTGTGGGGTCGTCATCTGTGGGGTCGCCGTCATCTGCCGGGTCGCCGCCCTCGGGCGGGTTTTGCCCAGGGCCCGGGTCGGGGTCCGTCTGGCCGCCGTCCTCGTCGCCTTGGCCGTCCGGCTCGCTGCCGGGGTTCCCCTCGGGGCCCGCACCCGGCTCGGGTTCGCCTTCGTCCGGACCGGGCCCGCCGCCTTGCTCTTCTCCGCCGGCGGCTGGGTCGCCGCCCGCCGGATCGCCGCCTTCCTGGGCGCCGTCCACGGGCTCTTCGGCCGGCGGGAGCGCGGTTTCGGACTCCGGCGGCTTTTCCTCATTCTCGGAGGGTTGCTGCACGGTTCCCGGGTCGCGCATGATCACGTGCACAACCGTGTTGCGTTGCACGCAGTTCTCGGCGAGCGTCTTGGCGTCCTCCAGTTGCGTGCCTTCGTAGATCAACACCAGGTGGTCCGGGCTTAGCCCGGTGGCGTCCGCGATCTGCTGCTTGACCGACGCGATTGTGTCGGATGCACGGGCCTCGATGCACTGGCTCTCGCCGTTGGGCAAACGGACATACACGCCGTAAGCCGGTTCCTCTTCCTCGACGGGCTCTTCCTCGACGGGGTCGCCTTCGAGCCGCAACTCCAGCTGCAGGGTCGCTTCCTTCTGGATGTTGTAGTCCTGGAGCGTCCGGCCGTCTTCCAGGTACTTCCCGCCGAATGTCAGGTCAAGCCGGTCCGCCGGCACCCCCGTCAGCGCCTGAATCTTCTCCTTGACGGATTCGATCGTGTCGGCGTTCTCAACCTCCAAGGTGATGGTCTTGTGGTCCAGCGTCTTGACGAATATCTGCACGGCGGCTCTCCCTCGATGGTCTGTTATCCCGGTTCAAGCGATCAGAACGGTCATCGCCTCGGAAGACGCGCGGCATTCGCCCGCGGCCGGGCCCGGTTCGGATCGCCTTTGTGCCAACGGCTTTCGGCGCGTCGGCATTCCCGGAGGCGGCCGTGGAGCCCCAAGGCCGGGCGTGGTGAGGGGGAGATTAATTCAGGCGGCCGTGGGGTCCGCGTCGGCGTCCGGGGTCTTGGCCTGGGCCTTCGTCGCGGCCGTCTCGCGGGACGCGGCAGCCGCGGCGGCGATCGACGCCAGCGTGGCCTTGGCCTCCGGCGGCGTCTGGGCGAGCACCAAAGCGCCGTTGCCGTCGCCTGAGGGGCCACCGCCGTTGCCGCGGGCGTCGGAGCGATCCGACCCGGCGGCATCGGCGCCCTTCTTCCGGTGCTTCTTGCCGCCGCGCTTCTTGCGCTTCGATCCGCCGTCGCCGCCGTCCGCGCTGGAACCGCCGGAGCCCCCGGAGCCCGAACCCGAGCCTCCGTGCGAGCGCTCCACCGGATCGGCGTGGACAATGAATCCCCGGCCGCCGCAGGCCTCGCAGGTCTCGGAGAAGGCCTCCACGAGGCCCTGGCCAACCCGTTTGCGGGTCATCTGGACCAAGCCGAGCGACGTCACCTCGGCCACCTGGTGGCGGGTGCGGTCGCGGGCCAGCGCTTCGACCAGGCGCCGCAGCACCAGATCGCGGTTCGATTCGAGAACCATGTCGATGAAGTCGATCACAATGATCCCGCCGATGTCCCGCAGCCGCAGCTGCCGCACGATCTCCTCCGCGGCCTCCAGGTTGTTGCGGGTGACGGTCTCCTCAAGGGTGCCGCCAGCCCCGGTGAACTTGCCGGTGTTGACGTCGATCACGCTCATCGCCTCGGTCCGGTCGATCACCAGCGAGCCGCCGGAGGGCAGCCAGACCTTGCGGTCCATGCCCTTCGCCAACTGCTCGTCGATCCGGTCCGCGGCGAACACGTCCTGATCTGAGGTCCAGCGCTCAACGCGGTCGCACAGTTCCGGCGCGACCTCTTGCAGGTAGCCGCTGATGTCGTCCCAGGCCTGGGGGCCGGAGACGGTCAGGGAGGTGAAGTCGGCGTTGAAGATGTCCCGCACCACGCGGATGGCGAGGTCCGGTTCGCCCTTCAAAAGCGCGGGGGCCTGCGCGGTGGCGGCCTTTTGCTGGATCTTCGCCCAGGCGGCGGCCAGCCTCTCGACGTCCGCGCGCAGTTCCGCGTCAGAGGCGCCCTCGGCGGCCGTCCGGACGATCACGCCGGAGCCGTCCGGCACGATCTCCTTGAGCAGTTTCTTCAGCCGCTGGCGTTCCGCCTCCGGCAGTTTGCGGGAGATGCCCGTCATGGACCCGTCCGGCACGAACACCAGGTAACGCCCGGCCAATGTGATCTGCGAGGTCAGGCGGGAGCCCTTGTGGCCGATTGGGTCCTTGGTGACTTGCACCATGACCGCGTCTCCGGAGGACAGGGCCTGCTCTATCCGGCGGGGCTGGCCCTCCAGGCCGGCCGCGTCCCAGTTGACCTCGCCCGCGTAGAGGACGGCGTTGCGCCCCCGGCCGATGTCCACGAACGCCGCCTCCATTGACGGCAGCACGTTTTGGACCCGCCCCAGGTAGACGTTGCCCACCATGGAATGCTGCGTCCGCCGGGCCACGTAATGCTCGACGAGCACGCCGTCCTCCAGGACCGCGATCTGGGTGCGGCCGTCCCGTTCCCGGACCACCATGCGGCGTTCGACCGATTCGCGCCGGGCCAAGAACTCAGCCTCGGTGATTTGGATGCGCCGCCGCCCGGTCTCGCGGCCTTCTTTGCGGCGCTGGCGCTTGGCTTCCAGACGCGTCGACCCCGCCAGCGCGGTGACCCCTTCGCCCGCGCTTTCCCCGCCGGCTTCGCCTTTGCGGCCGGTCCGGGTGCGCCGCCGGCGCCGCCGCGAACCGGACTCTTCTCCCTCTTCGGCCGCCTCGGCCGGTTCGCCCTGCCCGGCGCCCTCGGCCCCGCCCGCCGGCTCGGCTTTCGGTCCGCGGGCGCTTTTCCCGCCGGTGCCCGATGCCGTTCGCTCGTCGCCCGTTTCCGCCTCGCCAAGGCCCGAACCGGCTTTGGCGGCCCCGCGACCGCGTCCGCCGCGGCCCGTCGAACGCGCGCGGCCGGCTGTTTCGCCGGCTTTGCCGGCGCTGGGCGGCGCCGCCGCGCCGGCGTCGGCCAACTCGTCAGCCGCTAGGTCCTCGTCCGGTTCGGCCGCGCGGCGCCGGGTGGGGGACGGGGACAGCACCGGGGCTTGGAAGAGAAGCGCCGCCATGGGCGGACGCCCGCCCACCGGCGCGGGCGGCTCGCCCGCGGCCGTCTGGGGGTCGGCCTGGTCGGCCGGAGGCGGCGAATCAGCCGCCGTGCCCGCCTTGGCCCGGCGCGAGCGGCTGGAGCCGGCTTTGGCCACCACGGGCGTAGCGGCGGCAGTGGCCGCCGAAGCCTGGTTCGGCTCCGGCGTGCCCGCCGGGGCCTTCGCCCGCCGCGACCGGCTGGGCTGGACAGCGGGCTCAGCCGCGGCCGGGTGAGCGTCTGGCCCTGCCTCAGCGGCTGGCGCCGGTTGGCCCGCGGGCGCCTTGGCCCGCCGTGACCGGCTGGCTGGCTTCTCGGGTTGGCCGGGCGTCAGGGCGGCGGCGACCGCCGCCGCGAGACCCCGGTCGGCGCCGGGTTCAAGCGCTTCGCCCCCTGCGGGCTGGGCCGCCGCTTTGGCCCGCCGTGAGCGGGCGGCTCGGCTCGGGGCCTGGTCTGCGGCCCGCGCCTGGTCCGGCTCGGGCGCCGAATCCCTCGCGGGCGCTTGGTCCGCTGCGGGCGTCTGGCTCATTGCCGGTGCCGTGTCCGGCGCACTCGCTTTGTCCAAAGCGAATTGGCCCACTGCGAATTGGCCCGCCGCGGGTTGGCCCGCCGGCGCCCCGGCCCTGCGCGACCGGCTGGGTCGGCCTTTGGGCTGGTCTGCCGTGAGAGCGGCGGCGACCGCCGCCGCCAAGTCCGGGGCTGGCCCTGAGGCGCCCGCCGAGTCCGCGCCGGGCGCCGCCGCCTCGGGCGTTCCCCGCCCCGCCGCGGCCTTGGCCCGCCGTGAGCGGGCCGACCCGGAAGCCTTGGCGGCTTTGCCGCCGTCTTCGGCGAGACGCTCGGAATGCTTGGATTCGGCGGCGCTGAGGTCGACCAGCTGGTCCAGCGCTTTGAAATCGGGCGCCGCTTGGGCGCGCGTCGCGCGCCTGGGTGCGCGCTTGGGCATTTCAGGCAGCTCGATTGGAAGCTGCGGTTGTTCTTCAGACACGAATACTCCATGGCGCCGCCAGGACACCACGCCCTGACCGGCGGCTGCCGGTTGTAGCACGACCCCCGCCCGCTATGGGCGAGTGAGCCGTGTAAGCCTCTTACGGTCTGATGCCTACGTCCGCATCCGGGAGAAGGGGTCCGTCACGGCCCCTGCCTCGACCGAATACTCACCTTGGGCCAGCCGGGTCGCACGGGGTGGCGATCCAATTTCAAGGCCGTGCGCCACAAGGGCGGCGATGACATCGTCTGGTCTGACGGCAGGCGTGGCATGCCGCAAAACCACGTCCAGTATGGCACACGACGGCTCGAAACCAGTCGCCGCCACGGCGTCCGCCTGCAAAGCCAGTGTGTTTCCGCGCACTTCGACCTCGCGGTTGGGCTTGGCGTCCCCGCGTCCGGGGCGGGGGCGCGCAGGTTTGGAGCCCGGTCCGGCCGCGCCGCCAAGGGCCTCGGCCGGGCCGGGCCGGATGCGCCGGGCGGCGTAGCTGTCGCAGGCCAGGAAGCGCTCTGCGGCCATCCCCGCGCGGGCCGGGTCGGCCCGGCCCAGCTCAATCCGCCACAGGGAAGCGGCCAGTTGTTCGCCCAGGTCGCCGTGGATGGCTGAATCCCAGGTCACAGCCGTGATTATGGGCAGGTCGCGGGGCATGGCCGCGTTGAGCGAGCTTGCCGCCCAGTCGGGCGGCCGGTGCTCCGTCAAGCGGATCAGCAGGTACTCGGCCTCGCTGGCGGCGCCGGTCGGAGCGGCCCCCAAGTAAGAGATCCTGGGGTGCGGCGTGAACCCGGCGGAAAAGGCGATCGGCAGCCCGGCGCGGCGGACGGCCCGCTCGAAGACCCGCTGAATCACGCGGTGCGAGGCGAACCGCAGCGGTCCGCGCTTGGCGTAACGCAAGGCGAGCGTTTGGACGGCGGGCGGGGGAGCCGGGGTGGACGGCATCGGACGCCGGCGTGGCGCGGGCGGCCCCTGGCGCTGCGCGCTCACAGCCACTCCGCCAACTGGATTTCCGCGCCGAGCGTGGTGCAGACGCCGCAGTCGTAGCAACTCGACCACCGGCAGTCCTCCACGCCTTCGCCGCCGATCGCGGCCACCCAGTCATCCCACAGCCAGTCGCGGTCCAGTCCCGCGTCCAGGTGGTCCCAGGGGAGGATCTCCTCGTAGTCGCGCTGGCGGGTGGTGTACCAGTCGAGCGAGAGCCCCCGCGGCTCCAGTTCGGCTCTGGCGGCGGCCTCCCACAGGTCCAGGTCCAGGTGCTCCCGCCAGCCGTCAAACCGGGCGCCGGCGCGCCAGGCGCGCTCTATGACCGCCCCGACCCGGCGGTCGCCTCGTGACAGCAGCCCCTCCAACATGGCCGGCCGGCCGGGCGCCGAGCGAATCGCGATGGAGCGGCCCAGACGCCCTTGCGCGGCCACGGCCTGCCTCAGGGCGGCCAAGCGCGCGTCCACCACCGCGGGCGGGCACTGCCCGGCCCATTGGAACGGCGTGTGCGGCTTGGGCACAAACGGACCGATCGAGATGGTGCAGGAGATGTCCTTGCTGCCGGTGGCGCGCCGCCCCGTCTCGATCACCCGCCGGGCCAATTCGGCGATCTGAGTGACGTCCGCCTCTTCCTCCGTCGGCAACCCGCACATGAAATAGAGCTTGACGGATCGCCAGCCTTGGCCAAACGCGGTGGTCACAGTGTCGATCAGGTCGGCTTCGGTGACTTGCTTGTTGATGACGCGGCGAATCCGTTCGCTGCCCCCTTCGGGGGCGAAGGTCAGCCCTGGCCGGCGCCCGCCCCGGACCAGCTCGCGGGCCAGTTCAATGTTGAAGGCGTCCACCCTGGTGGACGGCAGCGACAGGCCCGTCTGCGAGCCCTGGTACTCGTCGGCCATCGTCTTGGCCATTGCCGCGATCTGGGAATGGTCGGCCGAGGACAGCGACAGCAGCCCCACCTCGTCGAAGCCGGTGGCGTCCAGCGCCCGCCGCGCCATTTGGCGGACCACTTCGGCGCTGCGCTCGCGCACCGGGCGGGTGATCATGCCCGCCTGGCAGAAGCGGCAGCCGCGCAGACAGCCGCGAAAGATCTCCACGGAGGCGCGCTCGTGGACCGTTTCGGCGAACGGCACCAAAGGTGCCTTGGGGTATTGCCATTCGTCCAGGTCGAGGACGGTCTTCTTGGCCGGCCGGGCGGGAACGGCGGGATTCCTCGGGGCGACTTGCGCGATCTGCCCGGTGGCCGGGTCATAGTTGACCCGGTACAGGGCTGGCACGTAGACCAAGTCCAGTTCGGCCAGGCGCCGCAGCAGGCCGTCGCGTCCGCCGGGGCGTCCCTCGCCTTTCCAGGCGCCGATCACGTCCGTGATGGCGCCCACCACCTCCTCGCCGTCCCCGAGCACCGCGCCGTCAATGAAGTCGGCCAGCGGCTCGGGATTGAAGGCGCAGTGGCCGCCCGCAATGACGATCGGGTCGGTTTCGGAGCGGTTGGCGGCGTGGATTTCCAACCCGGCCAGGCTCAGGCAGGTCAGCAGGTTGGTGTAGCCGAGCTCGGTCGAAAGCGACACGCCGACAACGTCGAATTCGCGGACGGGGAGGTGCGAGTCCACGGTGAACCAGGGGACGCCCGCTCCCGCCATGGCGCGCTCCATGTCCGGCCATGGCGTGTAGGCCCGTTCGGCCAGGGCGTCGGGGCGCTCGTTGAGGATCTCGTAGAGCATTTGGACGCCCTGGTTGGGGACTGCGACCGTGTAGGCGTCGGGGAAGGCGAGCACCCACCGGACGGTTTGTTGGGCGTCCAAGTTCCACGGCTTGACCTGCGAGTTCACCTCGCCGCCCAAGTATTGGACGGGTCCTTGGACGTGGCTGAGCAGGGCCTCGATTCGAGGCCACAGCGACTCCGGGCGCGGGTCCTGCGGACGGGTCATGCGACTCCTTCCGGCGTTGGTTTTATTGCCCCCTCAACGATAAGTAGTCCTACCGAGACGGTCCTCAAAAGAGCTCCAATCGTGAAGAAGTTGGCAGAAACTGTGAAGACTTCAGGACCTAGGTCCTACGAACACGGGCCGACTCAACATAGCGTGAAGTGAGGCCCCGGGCGCGTTCGCCCCTGCCTCAATAACAACTACAAACCTGTCCCTTTCGTTCCCTAACCTCACTGCGGAGGTGCACATGCAAGACGCGCTTGATCTGGCTAGATGGCAGTTCGGCATCACCACGGTGTACCACTTCATCTTCGTGCCGCTGACCATTGGCCTGACGCCGCTGGTCGCGCTGCTCCAGACATTCTGGTTCAAGACCGGCCGAGACGAGTGGTACCGCCTCACAAGATTTTTCGGCAAGCTCCTACTGATCAACTTCGCGCTGGGCATTGTCACCGGTATTGTCCAAGAGTTCCAGTTCGGTCTGAACTGGTCCGAGTACTCGCGCATGGTGGGCGACATCTTTGGTGCCCCACTGGCCATGGAGGCGCTGGCGGCGTTCTTCATCGAGTCGACTTTCTTGGGTATCTGGATCTTCGGCTGGGGCCGCCTTTCGCGCGGCGTCCACCTGCTGACGATCTGGTTGGTGGCCTTTGCCGTTAACCTGTCGGCCTTCTTCATTCTGGCCGCCAACTCCTTCATGCAGTATCCCGCCGGCGCCACGTTCGACGGCGAGCTGCAACGGGCCGCAATGGCGAACCTCGGCGAAGTGCTGTTCTCCAAGCTGTCCCTGTCAACGTTCTGGCACACGATCTCGACCGCCTTCGTGGTGGCCGGCACCTTCATGGCCGGCATCGCGATCTGGTGGGTGGTCAAGGCCGTTCGGGCCGGCAACGAGGAGTCGGCGCAGGTGTACCGGAAGGGCGCCGCCGTCGGCTGCTGGGCCATCTTGATCGCGGGCATCTCGCTGATCTTCTCCGGCCACCACCAGGCTCAAGTCATCACCGAGTTGCAGCCGACAAAGATGGCCGCCGCCGAGTTGCTCTGCGTCACCCCCGAGGGAGACGAGGGCGCCGGGTTCACGGTCATCGCCTTCGGCGAATGCGTCCAGAACGCGGACGGCTCGTGGAGCGACGACTCGGTCACAAGGCTGATCGAGATCCCGAAGATGCTCTCCTGGCTGGCCTGGAGTGACGGGAGCGCCAAAGTCACCGGCATGGACACCGCCGAACAGGTGCTTGACGACGCCTACCTGTCCCAGGAAGAGGCCGAGGCGATCGACTGGATCCCGCCGCAGGGCGTGGTCTTCTGGACCTTCCGCCTGATGATCGGCTTCGGCGCCTTCTCGGCCGTGCTCGCGCTGGTCGGCCTGTGGGCGCTGCGCGGCGGCCGGACAACCGGGTCGGGCTTCTTGAAGTCTTGGTCCATCCTGTCGCTGCCCATGCCGTTCCTGGCCGGCGCGTTCGGCTGGATCTTCACAGAGATCGGCCGTCAGCCGTTCATTGTCTACCCGGTGGCCACCTTGACGCCTGAGCACGTGCTCAGCGGCGTGGAAACGGACTTGTCGTTGCAGACCGTCAACGCGGTCTCGCCGGTTGTGAGCGCGGGGAGCATCGCCTTGACGGTGATCTCCTTCACGCTGATCTACCTGGTCCTGGCCATCGCCTGGTTCTACCTGATGAAGCGGTACACGTCCAAGGGCCTGAACTATGACGAAGCCATCCCCGAGGTGAAGGCCGACTTGGACGATTCCAAGCCGTTGACCTTCTCCTACTGAGTCGGAGCTAAGGAGAAAATCTGATGTTGACTAGCATTCTCGCTCTCGCTCCGGCGGCGCCGGTGGATCCGGCCGCGACCGAAGCGACCGCGCAGGGCCTGGTCGGCCTGCTGCACCGCCTGGTGACGGCGCCGACCACTCTGGAGCTGTTGTGGTTCGCGCTTATCGCCGTCCTTTGGACCGGCTATCTGGTGTTGGAGGGCTTTGACTTCGGCGTCGGCATGTTGCTGCCGATCGTCGGCAAGACGGACCGCGAACGCCGGACCATGCTCTCGACCATCGGGCCGCTCTGGGACGGCAACGAGGTCTGGGTGCTGACCGCTGGCGGCGCCACGTTCGCCGCCTTCCCGGAGTGGTACGCCACACTGTTCAGCGCGGCTTATCTGCCGCTGTTCCTGATCCTGGTCGGCCTGATCATCCGGGCCGTGGCTTTCGAGTACCGGGGCAAGATCAACGGCGACGGCTGGCGCAAGCTGTGGGATTGGTGCATCATTCTGGGCTCTTGGCTTCCGTCGATCCTGTGGGGCGTCGCTTTTGCGAACCTGGTGGCGGGCGTCAAAGCGGCCGTCGACCCGACCCAGCTTGGTCCGTCGAAGATCGTCTACAACGGCGGCTTCTTCGACCTGGTGATCGCGCACCAAGGGTTCTTGCTCCTGGGCGGTCTGACCACGGCGGCCTTGTTCTTGGCCCACGGCGCCATCTTCTTGTCGCTCAAGACCGACGGCGAGGTCCGCTACCAGTCCGAGTCGTTGGCCCCGAAGCTGTCGATCGCCGCCACGGTGATCGCGGCGGTCTGGGTTGTCTGGCTGGGCCTGAAGTTCGCGGGCGGCAACCACCCGACCGTGTTGGTCTGGATCGCCATCGCCATCGCGGCCGTGGCCCTGATCGCGGTGGTCCTCACCTCGTTGGGCGGCAAGTTCGGCTTGGCCTTCACGTCCATGACCGTGGCCTTGCTCGCGGCGGTTGTGACGATCTTCGCGGCGCTGTTCCCGAACGTCATCAACGGTTCCAACGTGGCGCTGAAGGGCGACGCGATCGCGGATCCGATTGTCGGCTGGATTGTGCTTGGAGAAGACTCCGAGGGCAACCCGCCAGACGTGCACGATGTCGTGGCGGCCACCTTCGCCGCTGTGGAGGCGACGCCGGGGCCTGACCTCCAGGCTGACCCGACCGCGTACACCAGCGACACGCTGACCCCGTTGATCTTGTCCGACACCCTGGAAGGGAAGTTCCCGGCCGCCGGCCTGATCCCCCAGGAAGACGTGAAGATGGTCGTTGCGAAGACGTTTGAGCGGGTGGGGGCGGCCCTAGAGACCGGCGCCATCACCTACGCGGACGTGCAGGGCGAACCGACAGAGGCGGCCGTCGCGTTGACGGCGGCGATCCTGGCGGACGTGCCCGCGATCGCGGACGGCTCGTCTGACGTGGCCGCCGGGGTCATCCCCGCCGGCGACGTCATCACGGCTGTCAAGATCACGTTGGCGCGCAACGACCTGCCGGCGGACGACGCCACGGTTGGCGTTGTCGTCGCCGACATCGTCGCTGGCGGCGCCACGATTGCCGGGCTCCCCGCCGAGACGGTGGTGGCAGAGGTTCAAAAGACGGTGCAGGCCGCCATCGACGCTTTGCCCGCCAGTGTTCAGGGCGTCCTGGGCAAAGTGGTCGAGGTCCTCCAGGCCGTCACCGACGATCCGGCCACGCCGAGGTTCGCGGCGGGCATGGATCTGACCGAGATCGCCAACGGCAAGGTTTGGGACAACGACCTCGGTCTGGCCAACCTGAATGACCGGGTCGACAACGCGAACGGGGCGCTTAGCGCGCTCCACGCTCTGGGCCTGGTCACGGACGCCGATGGCGCCGTGATCCCGCAGGATCAGTTCAAGCCGCTGGAGAAGTTCGAGAATGGCGCGGTCATCACCGGCCAGCCGATCCACGCGGCGGCTTCCAGCGAGAAGACACTGCAGCTGATGACAATTGTGGCCGTCTGCTTGGTGCCGATCGTGTTGGCCTACCAGGCCTGGTCGATCTGGGTCTTCCGGCGCCGCATCAGCGCGGACCGGATCCCGGCCGAGTCGGGGCTGGCCCCGGCCAAGGGCTAAGGCAATGAGTAGAGGCTGAGCCTCAAAGAGAAGCGGCCCCGGTGCTCCAGCACCGGGGCCGCTTTTTCGCGCCAAAATGGGGATGGGGCCGAATTAGGCAACATGTGAGTGTCCAAATAGTGGACCGAGGTTGGGGGGTAAGGCTAGCCTAAGTTAGGCTTGCCTAACGGGAGCGAGGGCTGGCCGCCAGCTGGCCGGCCACACGGGCTCGCTCCCGCCTCGACAGACACCACGAAAGGACGGCCGTTGACGGTGCGCAGGCGGTTTGGGAACGCGGCCGGCCGCCGCCTCAGCGGATTGGGGCTGGTGCTCTTGTTGGCGGCCATGACGGGCTGCGCGCAGGTCGCCAGCGGCGCCGGCGGCAGTGCCGCGAGCTTTGACCCAGCCCGCGTGCTGGAGAACCCCAAGGAGTATGTGGGGCCCTCGACCGCCACTGTCGCCGAATCCGCGATCGAGCCGATCAGCGAGCATACCGCGCCCGCCCTGCCGGCCGAGGTCACCGACGTTCAGGGCACCCAGGTGCGAGTTACCGACGTCAGCCGGATTCTGGCGTTGGACATCTACGGCACCACCAGCCGGATCGTGTTCTCCCTGGGTTTGGGCGACAACGTGGTGGGACGGGACACCTCCTCCGCATTCGCCGAGATCAAGGATCGGCCCCGCGTGACGCCCTCCGGGAACACTCTCAGCGCCGAGGCGATTCTGGAGTTGGCCCCCTCCGTCATCATCACGGACACATCCCTTGGGCCGTGGGACGTGCTGCTCCAGATGAGAGAGGCCGGCATCCCCGTGGTGGTGGTCGACTCGCACCGGTCGTTGGAGACCACGGCCGAACTGATCAACCAAGTCGCCGCCGCGCTGGGCTTGGCGGAGCAGGGAGAGCAATTGGCCGAAAGGACCTGGCAGCGGGTGGCCGCGGCGGAGCGGACCATTGCCGAAGCGGTCCCCGCAGCCGATCAGGACAGGCTCCGAATCGCCTTTCTCTACCTGCGCGGCAACGCGGGCGTGTACTACCTGTTCGGGCAAGGGTCGGGAACGGATTCGCTGATCACAGCCTTGGGCGGAATCGACGTGGCGACGGAGGTCGGCTGGGAGGGCATGCAGCCCGTGACCGACGAGGGCTTGGTGGCCATGAACCCCGACCTGATCCTGGTGATGACTCGCGGTCTGGAGTCTGTCGGCGGAGTCGACGGTCTGTTGGACAAGCTGCCGGCGGTCGCCGCCACCCCGGCGGGCGAGAACCGCCGCATAGTCGACATGGACGACACCCAAATCCTGGCCTTCGGCCCTAACAGCCCGGAGGTGCTCTACGCCCTGGCCGCCGCTATCTACGCCCCGGATCAGACTTGATGAGCACCGAAACCCAAGCCACCTCCCGGGCGATTGAGGCCCGCCCGCCGGAGGTCACGGCAGCCGGGGCGGCGGTCCTGCCGCCGCCCCGGCCAGCCCGTGCCACCGCCCTACTGGTGGCGCTTGCGATTGCGGCGGTCGCGCTGGCCGTCGTTTCCGCCGGGACCGGGCAGATGCATTTGGCCCCGGGCGAGGTGGCGCACATCTTGGGCGCGAAGTTGGGACTGACCATTGGCGCCGAACCGGCCGCCCCCAACGCCGAGGCGGTGCTGATGTCGATCCGCCTGCCGCGCCTGACGCTGGCCGCCCTGGCCGGCGCCGCCCTGGCCACTGCGGGCGCGCTGATGCAGGGCGTCTTCCGCAACCCGTTGGCGGAGCCGGGAGTGATCGGCGTCAGCTCCGGCGCGGCGGCGGCGGCGTGCGGCGGGATCGCCTTGGGCGCGGCCGCATTGGGGCCGTGGACCACAGCCGCGCTCGCCTTCGCGGGCGGGTTGGGGACAACCCTGCTGGTCTACGGGCTCAGCCGCGCCGGCGGACGCACCGAGGTGGTCACACTCGTCCTGACGGGGGTGGCCGTCAACGCGATCGCCGGCGCCGCCATCGCCTTGTTCGTCTTCTTGGCCGATTCGGCCGCCCGCGAGGAGATCATCTTCTGGCAACTGGGCTCGCTGAACGGCACCCGTTGGCAGTATGTCGTTGTGGCCGCGCCGATCGTGCTGGTCGCGACACTGGCCGCCATGACCCTGGCCCGACAACTGGATCTCCTCACCCTGGGGGAGCGGTCCGCCCGGCATCTGGGGGTGGACGTGGAGAAACTACGCATCGGCGCGATCATTCTGGTCGCGTTGCTGACAGCCGCCGCGGTCGCCTTTTGCGGGATCATCGCCTTTGTCGGCTTGGTGGTGCCCCACCTCGTCAGAATGGCGATGGGGCCGGGCCACAGGGTGCTCCTGCCCGCCAGCGCCCTGGGCGGCGCGGTGCTGTTGATGGCCGCCGATTTGGTGGCGCGGACCGCCGTCGCCTACGCCGATCTGCCGATCGGGATGCTGACCTCGCTTGTCGGCGGCCCGTTCTTCTTCTATTTGCTGCGCCGCACGCGGCGCCAGTGCGGGGGGTGGGGCTAATGGCGGCGTTGCTGGCGGCGCGAGCGGTCGAATACGCGGTGGGCCAGGCGCAGATCCTGAAGGGGATCGACTTAGCCGTCCGGCCGGGGGAGATCCTGGCGTTGGCGGGGCCGAACGGCGCCGGGAAGTCGACCTTGCTCGCGGTTCTGGCGGGCGACCTGCGGCCGACGCGCGGACAGGTGACGTTGGACGGCCAGCCGCTGCACGGCATCGGCGTCAAGGAACTGGCCCGAAAGCGGGCGGTGATGCTGCAGGAAGCCCACGTCTCGTTCCCGTTCTCGGTGGCGGACGTGGTCAGGATGGGGCGCGCCCCGTGGGGTGGCTCCGATCCGGCGGCGGACGATGCCGCGGTGGCCGCCGCGCTCGCCGCCACCGACACGCTCGGGCTGGCCAGGCGGGTTTTTCAGACGCTGTCCGGGGGTGAGAAGGCCAGGGTCGCCTTCGCGCGGACCTTGGCCCAAGACTCACAGGTCTTGTTGCTCGACGAGCCGACGGCGGCCCTGGACATCCGGCACCAGGAATTGGTCATGTCGCTGGCGCGGCGGCAGGCGGACCAGGGCCGGGCGGTGCTCGCCGTGCTGCACGGTTTGACGTTGGCGGCGGCCTGGGCAGACCGGCTGGCGCTGATCGGCGGGGGCCGACTGGCGGGGATTGGCCCAGTCGTCGAGGTGGCGACCCCCGAGCGGCTGAGCGAGTTGTACCAGCATCCGATCCGGGTCGAGTTAGACCCGGCCACCGGCCTGCCGGTGGTGGCGCCGAAGCGGGGGGCTTTGGTATGCGCGGTGTGATCAGGGTCCGCGCGGCGAGGCCCGGGTGGAGCGCCAGGCGGCGCGGCCTGGCCGGTGGTGGCGCGCGCGGTGGCGTCGACGCTTTGCGGCCGGGCCGGGCGTCATCCCCGGACGCGCCGGAGGGGCGCGGGCCGGGCCGGGCGCGGGTCCGGCGGTTCGCCGCCGCGGCGCTGACGGCCATGGTGCTCGGGGCGGCGGCCCTGCCGGCGGCGGCGGCCGGGGCCAGCGTGACCGTGGCCGGCGTTGGCGGCGTGGCCCAGGCGAACGCCGACGGCCCCACCACACTGAAGCTGACGGGCTCGGGCTTCCAATCGATCCAGGGCGGATTCGGCGGCATCTATGTGCTGTTCGGGTCGGTCTCAGGCAATTGGCGCCCCTCGGCTGGAGGAGTGGGCGGCCGCGATTTCCTGTACGTGCCGGACGTCCAGGCGAAGGACAACGCGGGCCGGGAGAAGTTTGTCGCCTTCCCCGGTTCGGAGACGGCCGCCTCCGCGAACGGCGGTGTGATCGCGGCCGACGGCTCCTGGTCCACCACGATCGAGGTGCCCGGCGCGGTCTTCGAAGTCGAAGACGCCTCCGGCCAAACTCAGCGGGTCGACTGCCGCGAGGTCCAATGCGGCGTCATCACGATTGGCGCGCACGCGGTGGTCAACGCGAACAACGAGACGTTCACGCCGGTCAGCTTCGGGGGCGCGGCCGCCGGCGGGACGACCAGTTCGGCAGACGCCGGGGCGACCGGCGCTGAGGCGGCCGACGCGGCCACGAACGCCAACGCCGCCGCGCCGCCGGCCGCCGCCGGCGTCCCAACCTTGGGCGTGGACGCGACCACGGCTGTGGCCGGACACGCCTTGGCGTTCACGGCGCGCGGGTTCGCGCCGGGGGAGCAGGTCACAGCCGTGTTGGACGATGGCGAGGTGTCGGTCGGCCCCTTGACCGCCGGGCAATTCGGCGAGGTCGCCTCCACCATCCCGCTGGCGGCCGACCTGCGGGTGGGCTCCCACACCCTGAAGATCACCGGGGCTGCGTCCGGCACCGCCGCCGAGGCCATGTTGACTGTTCGGCGCGACCCGTCGCTGGTCGAGGCCTCCGAACAGGCGGCGGACAACTCCGCCGAAATCGGCCACGCCCGCACCCTGACCCCCTGGCAGATCGGCATTGTGATCGCAGCGATCGTCTTTGTGCTGGTCCTGGTGGGGTCTTTGGCCGCCGCGGCGGCCACCAGGCGCTCGCGAGCCAGGCGGTCGCGGCAGTCGCAGGCTGGCTCGTCGGTGAACGAGGCGCGGCTGGCCCATGCCGCCCCGTGGCCTGCGGCGGCTGGCGGCGAACCCTGGGGGCGCGTGGCACCGGGCTCGGCGTTGGACGAGGCCGGGCCGCCCCACGCTGCCACGGGGATTGCGACGGCCGGCGGCGAGCCTTGGGGGCGGGTGCCTACCGGATCGGCATCGGGTGAGGCCGGGCCGCCCCAAACCGGAACGGCGCCGGGGCGCCCGCCCGCGCCGCACCGGCCGTCCTCAATCGGAGACGGGCCGACCGAGCCCCTGCCTGCTCTCGCGGCGGGAACCGGCGAGCCGTTGACGGCGTTTGCCACGGCGGCGGAGGCGTTGCCGCAGTCGGCACCGCCGGCGCCGGCTTGGGTTGAGGCGGCGCCAGCGGCCGGGGAGGCGCCGTGAGGGGCTGGAAGGCGGTGGCGCGGGTTGGCCTCGCGCTGGCCGCGGCCGGGCCGTTGACGGCCTGGTCGGGGCCGCTCCTGTTCGCCGCCGCGCCCTGGGCGGCTTGGGCGGAGGGCGGCGACGGCGACGCGGGGGGCGACATCGCGCTCAGCGTCACCATCCCGCAAGGGTCGGCCACCGGTGACCCGGAGCCGCCAGCCGACCGCACAAACCTCGCCAACGCCCAATTGACCTGGGGATTCAACCTGGAGACGCGGGGCAAGAGCTATTTCGGGGAGTGCAATTTCCTGATGGCCGGCAAGCCCGGCGCGAACGGCGACGCGGGCGCCGCCCGCGAATGGGGGCCTGGCGCCTGGGGCAAGAACCTCTACCACGCCGAATCCGGCGCCGCCAAAGTGGTGAACGGCTCCGGCGCCCTGGTCCCATTCGAACGCCGCTGCCTTGACCCGGCGGGGGAACCGGTCAAGTACAACGCCGCCCGCCAGGCCGATTCGACCTACACGGACACCCGGGTGACGTTGACCGGCGGGACCGGTTGGCGGGACAACCAGACCGGCCAGGCTCGGATCGCCTGGGAGGGCGGGTTCTCGGTGATCTACTACGACGGGTTGACCTACTTCTGGATCGAAGACCCCGTGCTGACGGTGGACGCGAACGGCGGGGCCGAACTCAAGGCGACCGCCGGAGGCTACGGCGCGCCGCGCGAAGGCGGCGCCTGGGGCCGGCACCCCGAGACGGAGGTGGTGCTGGCGACCGCCTCGGCGGCATCGGGCGTGGCCGGCGGCGAAGGCGCGGCTCTGAGCGAAAACGGCCTGACGCTCAAACACGCCTACGCGAACCGGGCGGTCGGCGTGCCGCCGGGGGCCCCGGCGCAGCGGCTGGGCGGCGACTCGAGCACGCCGGGCGCCTGGCCGCAGTCGTTTGTGGACTTCCAAGGCCTGACGGGCCTGCATTCGTACTGGTACTCCTCCGGGGCCGCGATCGACCACCGCAAGCCACCGGACGCCGCCTATGTCAGCTGGGACGCCGCGCGGCCGGTCGACTCGCCGACTGAGACCCCGGCAACGCGGCCGGGGGCCGCCAAGGGCTGGACCGGCGGCCAGTCAGCCAAAGCGGCGAACCTGGTGGCGCGGGTGACCGGCGCGCAGGGCGGGGCGGGCGCGGCCACGGCCGCCGCCAGCCCTTGGGGTCCCCCGCCGGAGCCCGTGGTCATGACGAAAGTCCCCAAAGACTTGGTGCCGGAGCGGATTCAAGACGCCGGCACCTCGATCGCGGTCGACGCCGCGATTCTCACCCTGCTGGTCTCAGCCTCTTTCGCCTTGATCGCCTGGCGGCGCGGCTGGTTCCGGCTTCAACCGAAAGGAATTGTCTCATGACACCTGCTTTGTCCCTTAGGCGCGGCGCCGCCCTGTTAGCCGCCGGCGCGCTCGGACTGGCCGGCGCCGCCGTGTTCGCCGAGGCGGCCGTGGCCGCCGACGTGGCCGTGGAAGACGTCACCCTGGCCTGGTCCATCAACGACGAGTCTGGCGGCGGCGCCTACTATGGCGGCTGCAACTTCTTGAGCGCCGGCGTGGCTGGCAACGCCGGATCGGCCAAAGTGTGGACGGAGGCGGACGGCCTGTGGACGGCCCAAGACGGCGACGTCTCCATCGAAAAGCCGACCGCGAGCGGCGTCTGGGAAGCTCCGACCTGGGCCACCAAGTGCCAAAACGCGGCGGGTCAGGCTGTGACCACCGCCGCGGGCTCGACCACCGGGAACCGCGTGGTGTTCGCGGACGGCGCCGGCGTGGTCGACCTGGACTCGGGGACGGCGACGGTCGAATGGGAAGGCGGCTTCACCGTCGTCTTCTACGGAGGCATGACGTACTGGTCGGCATCGGACCCGGTGCTGACCGTGAACGCGGACGGGACGGGCCAACTGACGGCGACCGCGTCCGGCTACAAGGCGTCGATGGCCGATCCGACCTTGTGGGAGGAGTTGACGCCCCAGGCCATCGTCTTGGCCGACTTCCAGGGCATCACCCTGAGCGAGACCGGCTTCACGCTGGCGCCCGAGTACCGGGGCGTGGCGGTCACCGGCGTCACCCAGTCGCAGACGGGGGCTGACTGGGGATCCTTCCCGCAGAGCTTTGTCGACTTCCAGTTGCTGACCGGCCAAAGCTCCTACTGGTATTCCTCCGGCACCGGCGGGGACGCGAAGAAGCCGGCCCAGCCGGTCGCGGTCGCCTGGTCGATCGCCAGCCCGCCGCCTCCGCTGAACCCGCAGGTGACGGTGTCGCGTTCGGAGTTGTCCGCCGATGGCGTGACGACCATCACAGTCGAGGGCACGGGCTTTGACCCGACGGCTGTGACCGGGCTGTATCCGCCGCTGGCGGGCAAGTCCTCCGGCGTCTACGTCGGATTCGGCCGGTTCGCGGACACTTGGAGGCCGTCCGCCGGGGCCAGCTCATCCTCCCGGCCCACCGCCTTGGTGCGCTGGGCGGTGCTGGCGGAGTTCCAGGCGACGGTTGGCGGGGCCGCCAACGGCGCGATCGTGTTGGAGGCGGACGGGTCCTTCACGGCCACGTTCGAGGTCTCCAAGGCGGCGGCGGACGCGGCCGCTGACGCCAAGGGCCTGGTGGGCGGCAACTACGGCATCTACACCTATCCCGGCGGCGGGGCCGCCCAGCCCGCCTTCGAGACGTACACGCCGTTGACCTTCACACCCGGCCTGCCGATTGACGTTGAGATTCCGGAAACCACCGGTCCGCCTCAGCCGGGCGAGTTCTCCTGGCGGGTGGCCGGGAACGCGGCCGTGTCGCTCGGCACGGCCACTGAGACGGCCGACGGCTTCGCCGCGAACGGCGCCCTGCCGAACATCGAGGTAACGGACACGCGGGTGACCCAGGCCGAATGGTCGCTGAGCGGACAGGCGTCCAGCTTCACCGGCACGGCCGGCAGCTTTGGCGGCGAATACCTCGGTTGGACGCCGGTCGTGGCGAACGCCGGAGCGGGCGCCCAGGCGGGCGCGGCGGTGGCGCCGAACGCGTCCGGCGGCCTGGGGACGGCCAAGACGCTGGCCTTCGCCCAGACCGGCCACGCCCTGGGGACGGCCACCGTGGCGGCCGCGCTGGAGTTGAAGGCGCCCGCCTCGACTCCGGCCGGGAATTACACCAGCCTGCTGACCATCACGGCGGTGGGCTGATCAATGCGTGGCTGGGGCGCCCGCGCGGCGCTGACCGCAGTGGCGCTGGCAGTGGTGTTCGGTTCCGCCGAATTGAACCCGCTGTCGGGCGCCCCGGCCGCAATCGCCAATTCACCCCGGCTCGGGACAGACGGGGTTTTGGACGAATTGGCCTGGGCCGAACCGGCCCCATCCCCCAGCGCAGGGAACGACGCCTTTGGGGCGGCTGCGGGGGGATCTGCGGGGGCCGTTGGCTGGGCTCTAGCCCCGGCCAACGGCCCCTTGGGCAACAATCGCCCGCACTATGACTATCTTTCGGCGGCGGGGCGGGTGATCGAAGACGGGATTGTGATCGAGTCGCGGGCCTCCTCGCCGCTGCGCCTCAAGGTCTACGCCGCCGACGGCTACACCACCCCGGACGGATTGCTCGACTTGCGGCCCGCCGCCGAGCCGCCCACAGACGCCGGGGCCTGGATCAGCTTCGGGACCCCCGCCGCGGGCGACCTGGACATGGCCGGCGGCGTGGGGTCTGGGGACGGCGGCGGGCCGGGCCTTGGCCCGGCGGACGCGGCCTGGCCCGGTCTGGCCTTCGTCGAGGTGACGTTGGAGCCCTCCAGTTCGGTCACCGTGCCGTTCCGTTGGACCATTCCGGCCGACGCCCCGCCGGGCGACCACGCCGCCGGCATTGTGACCTCCCTCGTGGAGGACCGCGCCGAAGCGTCCGTGCAGGTGGACCGCCGCCTCGCCCTGCGGGCGTACATCAACATTGACGGCGACCTCAATCCCGCCCTGACGGTCAGCGACTTGAGGGTCGAGGCCGCCAGCTCCTCCAACCCGTTCACGTCCGGCCGGCTCAGGATCGCCTACACGCTCGCCAACACGGGCTCCGCGCGCCTGGTGCCGACCGAGCGGATCGCCGTGGCCGGACCATTCGGCTGGGGCGGGCGCGAGGCCGGCGCCGGACAGGTCCTCCCCGAAATCCTGCCCGGCTCCCACTTGACCCGCGAGGTGACGGTCGCGGGGGTGTTTCCGCTGTTCAGAACCAAGACCGAGGTAATGGTCGATGCCGTCGCGATCGGCTTGGGAGCAGAGGGAGCGACCGCGTCAGGCGTCAGCGCGACCACCATTTGGACGGTGCCCTGGGTCTGGCTGGCGGTGCTGGCGGCCCTCCTGGTCGCCGCCGTCGTGATCCCACGGGCGTTGGCCCGCCGCCAAGGCGCGGGGGACGGGTAGGCGGCAACGTACCGCTTCCTGGCGGACGCCGGGGCGAGTCGGTTTGACCGGGCTGGCGGTGGGACCGTAACCTAATAGGTCGGTGCGCCCGCGCCCGGTTTCGGCCGGGGCGAACGCCGGGCCACCAAATCCCAATCCTTTGTGAGAGGTCGCGCCAGCGGGCCCAAGAACTTGGGCCCGGCGGCGGGGCTTCCAAAGACCCCGGTGGGCCGCAGGCCGCGCCGCAACAGATGGAGAGTTCGTGGTGTACGCGATAGTGAGGGCCTCAGGCCGCCAGGAGAAGGTGACCGTGGGCGACGAGGTCGTTCTGGACCGCCGCCCGGAGGCGCCCGGTGAGGACATCGAACTGCCGGCCTTGTTGCTGGTCGACGGCGACAAGGTGACCAGTTCGCCGAAGGAGCTGAAGAAGATCAAGGTCACCGCCCAGGTGATCGGCAACGAGCGGGGCAAGAAGATCAACATCTTCACCTATAAGAACAAGACCGGCCAGAGCCGCCGCCAGGGCCACCGTCAAGACCTGACCCGGGTCAAGGTCACGAGCATCAAGTAAGGGAGCGAACAAGATGGCACACAAGAAGGGCGCATCCTCGTCCCGGAACGGCCGCGACTCGAACGCGCAGCGCCTTGGCGTCAAGCTGTTCGGCGGCCAGGTCGTCAAGACCGGTCAGATCATTGTCCGCCAGCGCGGCACCCACTTCCATCCGGGCAACGGCGTTGGCCGCGGCGGCGACGACACGCTGTTCGCCCTGACGGACGGGCATGTCAAGTTTGGCGCTCGGGGAGGCCGCCGCGTCGTGGACGTGGTGGACGCCTGAGCAGCCGCCTCAGCGTTCTCAGCATCAAGGCGCCGCCGGTCCATGCCGGCGGCGCCTTTGTCGTTGGGAGCGGCCCCGTTCCACACCGCCGGGCCGGGGCAATCGGGAAGGGCCGATGACTCCGGGCCGCCGGTCCGGGGCTCAGACGGCGAGGAATCAGACAACGAGCAAGCAGGCAACGAGCAAGGAGGTCGGATGGCCGCGTTTGTCGACCAGGTTCGGATGCACCTGACCGCCGGTCGCGGCGGCAACGGCTGCGCGTCGATCCGGCGCGAGAAGTTCAAACCGCTCGCGGGGCCCGACGGCGGCGACGGCGGCAGCGTCATCTTTGAGGTCGATCCGCAGGTCACAACGCTGCTCGGATACCACCACGCACCGCAGCAGCGGGCAGCCAACGGCCGTCCGGGGGAGGGCTCCAACCGCCTCGGGGCGGCCGGGCCAGACCGCATTCTGAAAGTGCCGGACGGGACGGTTGTGAAGTCCCCGCAGGGCGAGGTGCTGGCCGACTTGGTCGGCGCGGGCTCTCAGTTCACGGCGGCGGCCGGCGGCAAGGGCGGGCTCGGCAACGCCGCCCTCGCCTCCTCCAAGCGGAAAGCCCCCGGCTTCGCGCTGTTGGGCGAACCGGGCGAGGAACTCGACGTGGTGCTGGAATTGAAGTCCATCGCCGATGTCGCGCTGGTCGGCTTCCCCTCGGCCGGCAAGTCCTCGCTGGTCGCCGCGATGTCCGCCGCCCGGCCGAAGATCGCCGACTACCCGTTCACCACCTTGGTGCCGAATCTGGGCGTGGTGGAGGCGGGGGACACCCGCTTCACCATCGCCGACGTCCCCGGTCTGATTCCCGGCGCGTCGGCCGGGAAGGGCCTCGGTTTGGAGTTCCTCCGCCACGTCGAGCGCACCGCTGTGATCTGCCACGTGGTGGACGCCGCCACCTTGGAATCCGGACGCGACCCGTTGAGCGACTTCCACGCGTTGGAGAACGAGTTGGCCCAGTACTCGGAGGATCTGGGGATCACCGGCGCGAGCCTGCCCCTGATGGAGCGTCCCCGGGTGATAGTGCTGAATAAGGTTGACGTGCCGGAGGCCGAAGAACTGGCCGCGCTGGCCCGCCCCGAACTGGAGGCGACCGGGTGGCCGGTGCTGGAGGTCAGCGCCGTGGCGCGGCGCGGGCTGAGGGAACTCGGCTTCGAGTTGGCCCGCCAAGTCGTGGAGGGCCGGTCCCGCGTGGCGCTGAGCGATTCGGCGGCGCGGCGGCGCGTGGTGCTGCGGCCGGAGCCGCGCGACGCGCTGGGCTTCACCGTGGAACGCCGCCAGGGGGGTCAAGGGCCGTACTTCCAGGTCCGGGGCCGCAAAGTTGAGCGCTGGGTGGCTCAAACCGATTTCGCCAACGACGAGGCGGTGGGCTACCTGGCAGACCGGCTGGCCAAGGCCGGGGTCGAAGAGGAGTTGGTCAAGGCCGGCGCCAAAGCCGGCGACGAGGTGGTGATAGGGCCTAGCGACGGCGGCGTGGTCTTCGACTGGGAGCCGACCCTGTCGACCGGCGCGGAACTGCTGGCCGGTCCGCGCGGCAGCGACCCGAGGCTCGACCCGAACCGGCGCCGGTCCAACCAGCAGCGCCGACGCGACTACCACGAGCTGATGGACGCCAAGGCCAGGGCCCGCGAGGAACTGTGGACAGAGCGGGAACAGGGGCGGTGGACCGACCCGGCGGCGGACCGATGACCCGCCCGCATTCCGCCCGTCCCGCCGCCAACCGCGCCGAACTGGTGGCCGGCCCCCGGCTGGTCGTCAAGGTCGGCTCGTCTTCCCTGGTGGACGGCGAGGGGCGGTTCAGCCTGGCGCAGTTGGGCGCTTTGACCAGCGTGGTCGCCGGGTTGATCGGCCAGGGCCGTGAGGTCGTGTTGGTCTCCTCCGGCGCGCAGGCGGCCGGCCTGGAGGGTCTGGGCATGCGCCGGCGGCCCAAGGGGCTGGCCGGGGCGCAGGCCGCCGCCAGCGTGGGCCAGGGGCGTTTGATCGCCGCCTACGGCGAGGCCTTCCAGTCCCACGGGCTGCAAGTCGGTCAGGTTCTGCTGACCGCGGAAGACACGATCCGCCGGACCCACTACCGCAACGCGCTGCGCGTGCTTGGAGAGTTGCTGCACCGCCGGGTCGTCCCGATAGTCAATGAGAACGATGCCGTCGCCACCGACGAGATCCGCTTCGGCGACAACGACCGCCTGGCCGCCCTGGTGGCCCACCTGGTCAGGGCGGACGCCCTGGTCCTGTTGACCGATGTGGACGCGCTGTATGACGCGCCCCCGTCCCGGCCGGGCGCCCGGCCGATCCGGGAGGTGACCAGCTTCGACCAGTTGGAGGGGCTGGAGGTGACCGGTCGGGGCTCCATGGTGGGCACCGGCGGAATGGTGACCAAGGTGCAGGCGGCGGCCATGGCGACATCGTCGGGGATACCGGTCTTGCTCGCGGCCGCCCGCGACGCGGACGCCGCGCTGGCCGGCGACCCGGCGACGGGCACCTTCTTCCACGCCACCGGCGCCCGTTTGACGGCCCGGCGGATGTGGCTGGGCTACGCGGCGTCCATGAAAGGCGCCGTGACAGTCGACGAGGGCGCCGCGCGGGCCATCACGACCGGCAAGAAGTCGCTGCTGGCGGTCGGGGTGACGGCCGTGGAGGGCGATTTCAAAGCCGACGAGCCGGTGGAGATCCGGTCGGCCGAAGGGCTGGTCCTGGCCCGCGGCCTGGCGGGGTTCTCAGCCAAGGAGTTGGAACGGGTCATGGGCCTGACCCAGCAGGAGATCGCGGACCAATTGGGCGAGGATCGGGCGCATCCGGCGGTGCACCGAGACGAATTGGTGACTCAGGCGCGCTCGCGGCGGCCAACCCGCGACGGCGTCGAAAAACCGGCGTGCGGCGGCGCCGACCCGGACGGCGCAGAGCGCTGAATCCGGGGATACCGCAGCTCTCCGCGCGGGCCCGGGCGCGGGCCCGCGAAGGCGGGCGGAGCCTTTGGCCTTGGGCGGCGGCCTTGCCACCGCCATCCGGGGCGTGACGGGCGGAGGCGACCGGACGGCATCGGCGGCTGGCCGGGGGAGCAACGTGAGCGAACGCCCAGGACCAATAGACTTTCCCTATGACTGAAGTTGACGTCCGGGTGACGGAGGCGGTTGAAGCTGTCGCCCGGCGCGCGCGAGCGGCCGGCCGCCAACTGGCGCTGGCGTCGCGCGCCCAAAAGGACCAAGCGTTGCTGGCCATGGCGGACGCCCTGCTCGAGGGCGGCGACGTGATGCTGGCGGAAAACCGGACCGACCTTGAGCTCGGCCAGGACAACGGCCTGGCGACGGCACTGCTCGACAGGCTGGCGCTGACGCCGGAACGGATAATCGGGATTGTCGAGGCGCTGCGCGAACTGGCGCGGCTGGCCGACCCGGTCGGCGAGGTGGTGCGCGGTTCAACCCTGCCGAACGGGCTGCGGCTGCGGCAGGTCAGGGTGCCGATGGGCGTGGTCGGGATGATCTACGAGGCGCGGCCGAATGTGACCGCGGACGCCGCCGGGCTGAGCCTGAAGTCCGGGAACGCGGTGATCCTGCGCGGCGGGAGCGCGGCCGGGCGGACCAACGCCGCGATTGTGAAACTGCTGCGGGAGGCGGTGGCGGGGGTCGGCCTGCCGGCCGACTCGATCCAGACGATCGACCAATTGGGACGCGAGGGCGTCAGGGCGCTGATGCGGGCGCGCGGCCTGGTCGACCTGTTGATCCCGCGCGGCGGCGCCGGGCTGATCCAAACGGTGGTGCGCGAGGCGCAGGTGCCGGTGATCGAGACGGGGGTCGGGAACTGCCACGTGTACGTGGACGGCGCGGCCGACCAGGACCAGGCCCTCGGGATAGTCCTGAACTCGAAGGTTCAGCGCCCGTCCGTGTGCAACGCGGCCGAGACGCTGCTGGTGGACCAGGCCGTCGCGGACCAGTTCTTGCCGAAGGCGCTCGCCGCCCTGGCCGAGGCCGGCGTCAAACTCCACCTGGACCAGCGGGCGGCGGCGTTCGCCCCCTCCGGAGGCGACTGGGCGCCGGCCGAAGAGGCGGACTGGTCCACCGAATACCTCGGCCTCGAAATGGCCGTGGGCGTTGTGGACGGCCTGGACGCCGCCATTGACCACATCCAGCGTTACAGCTCCGGCCACACCGAGGCGATCTGCACGCGGGACTTGGCGCGGGCCCAGGGCTTTGCCGACCGGTTGGATTCGGCGGCCATCATGATCAACGCCGCGACGCGCTTCACCGACGGCGGCCAATTCGGTTTGGGGGCGGAAATCGGCATCTCCACGCAGAAACTGCACGCGCGCGGGCCCATGGGATTGGCGGAGTTGACCTCGACCAAGTGGATTTGCCTAGGCGAGGGGCAGATTCGCAGCTGACCGATGACTTCCCCCGCTCCGACTCCCGCCGCCACGCGCCCCGGCCGGCCCGCCAGGCCCGTGAAGGGACCGCTCGGCTCGCCGCCGGCCGGTCCAATGTCCGCCGAGGCGCGCCGAGATTCCAAAACGACAGGCGTTCTACCTGGTATTGCACCAAACGCGGACCTTTTGATGAGACACTTAGGGCAGTGTGACCCGCATCACGTCAATACAGGAGGTTCCGTGTCGGCCGAATCGCTGCGCCCCCGCGTCGGCGTGATGGGCGGCACGTTCGATCCGATCCACAACGGCCACTTGGTGGCCGCCAGCGAGGCGGCGGCGGTGTTCGACCTTTCGGAGGTCGTCTTTGTGCCCACCGGCCAGCCGGTTTTCAAACACGGCCAGCCGGTCACGCCCGCCGAACACCGCTACCTCATGGCCGTGATCGCCACCGCCTCCAACCCGCGTTTCAGCGTCAGCCGGGTCGACATTGACCGCGACGGCCCCACCTACACCGTGGACACGCTGCGGGACCTGCGGACCCAGCGGCCGGACGCCGAACTGTTCTTCATCACCGGCGCGGACGCCATGGGCGAGATCTTGGCTTGGAAGGACGCCGCCCAACTGTTCGAGTTGGCCCACTTTGTCGGCGTGACCCGGCCCGGGCACACTCTGAACGCCTGCGGTCTGCCGCAGGGCGACGTGTCGCTGCTGGAAGTCCCCGCGTTGGCGATCTCCTCCACCGACATCCGCCGCCGCGCCGCCGCCCGCCACCCCATTTGGTATCTGGTGCCGGACGGCGTGGTCCAATACACCGCCAAACACGGGCTCTACCGGGAGGAAGGGAAGTGACCGAGTCCCCCGAAACCCCCGCCGCCCGCCCGCCCTCGCTTGGGTCGGCTTCGGCAGCCTGGGCCGCAGAGGTGGCGAAGCTGGAGACCGCCTCCTGGTTCGTGATCGCCGCCGACGCGGTTGAGGACGGCTCCGGTTCGCCCGCGCCCGATGCCGTCCGGCCGCCCACCAGCCCCCCGTCGCCGCCGGTCGCCGGCCCAACGGCGCCACCAGTCGTCAGCCCAATAGCACCGCCGGTCGCCAGCGCTGGGTTGGCCAGCGGTCCGGGGGCGACGGTTGTCAACCGTGAGACGGAACCGGCGGGGCCCGCAGGCGGTTCGAGTTCGGCGACGGCGCGCGCGGGCGCTCCCGCCCCGGAGGCGCCACGCTCCGCTGGCGCCGCCGAGGCGGCGGCGCTTGGGCACGGGTTGTCTTCGCCGCCCGCATTCCCGAGTTCGGCCAGCGGCCCGGCCGTGGCCGCGCCGCCACCGGGGCGGCACCGTGAAAGCCGACCGACAACCCGGTCGAACACCGCGGGTGGGCCGGTTGTGGGTCCGCGCCGGGCCGGAGACGGAACCGGCGGCGGCGTACCGACGCGGCGCAGCGCCGGGCCGGGGCTTGGCGCCCCCGCAGGGTCGGTTCCCCTGCCCGTGGTGCCGCTGACCGGTTCGGCCACCGACTGGCAGACCCCCCGAAGCGCCGGGACGGCTCCGGCGCCCGCGCCCGTGGAGTTGCCGCAGGCCCGCTATCCGTCCTCCCGGTCCTTGGCGGGGGCCTATCCGTCCAGCCGGTCGCAAGTGCGGTTGGAGCGCGAGCGGGCGCGCGCGGCGGCGATCAGCGCCGCCGTTGCCAGGCCGCCTTCGGCCGAGGCGAGTCCGCCGGTCGCTCCCAGCCCGCCCCCGGCCGCGCCGGGGTTGCGGGCCGACACCAGCGCGCGCCGTCCCCGGTCGGTGACGATCCATCCGCCGGCGGCCGCCCAAGCCAGGGTTGACGTGACCGGCACGCTGGGCGCGATCGCCCCGGTCGAGGTGCCGATCGCCGTGCCGAGCTTCCCTCCCGGGGCCCATGCCGCGCCGTCCGCCCAGGCGGCCCCGCCCGTGCGGCGGTCGATTCAGGGACCGGGCGCGGCCCCGGCGGCGGACGCGCCCGTGGCAGAGGCGCCACCCGATCCTCGGGCCGCCTTCGCGAGCGGTCCTGACCAGGCGCCGTCCGGTGGTCCGACCGTCGCCACCAGTGGTTCTGTCCAGCCGCCGCCCGGCGCGGCCGCAGGGGTCGCAGGCGCGGCGGGCCTTGGGGCGCCGGGCGTCCAGGCGGGCCCGCCGGTTGGCGTGAGCGGTCCTGACCGGGCGCCGTCCGGTGTTCCGGCCGTCGCCGCCAGCGGTTCTGTCCAGCCGCCGCCCGGCGTGTCGGATGTGGCGAGCGGGGTGGGTCAGGCGGCCCGTGGCGTTCAGAGTGTCCCGCCGGTTGGCGTGAGCGGTCCTGACGAGGTGCCGTCCGGTGTTCCGGATGTGGCGAGCGGGGTGGGTCAGGCGGCCCGTGGCGTTCAGAGTGTCCCGCCGGTTGGCGTGAGCGGTCCTGACCAGGTGCCGCCCGGTGCCCAAGGCGGTCCGCCGAGCGCCGCAGGCGGATCCGTCCAAGCGCCGGAAGGGCTCCCTGCCGCTGCCGCGCCTCGGGTGCCAGCCGCCGAGCCGCCTCCGGCCGTGCACATCGGCC